>JANYDX010000296.1 GCA_025363395.1 Verrucomicrobiota bacterium | reverse complement strand
GACGGCCGCGTCAAATTCCCGGCGGTCGATCAGATTTAAGATTTGGCTAAACAGGCTGGCACATCTTGGCTGATGGCCTGCCGCACGGGCGGGGACGGAGGTTTCGTTTTTCATCACCCGCAATCATCGTCCTTCTCCAGTGCGGCACCATTTTTTTAAACCTGTTTTGGACAGTAGTGGCTCTCGGTTTACATCCCGCTGCTTTTTCCAGTGCCGATCCGCGCGACCGCCACCGGCTTTTGTTTCAATCTCGGCCGGTATTTCACGGCGGCGGCGGTGTATTTCGTCGGTGCGCTGGTCCCGATTTTGGGAGGCTATGCCAATTCCCTCCTGACCTTCTCACTGGTTTTTCTCATCGGCTTCGCCTTTCTCACGTTCGCCAAACGCTCAACCATCGACTAATGGCCCACATTGCCGTCCCCGCCGGCGTGCCCGGCATCCGCAGCCTGGCTCTGTTTCGCCCTGAAACCGCCAAGCCCCTGTACGAACTCGCGCAGGTCCTGTTGCGCGAGCCCTCATCGCTTTCCCCGGCGGAGCGGGAGCTGATCGCGGTCCATGTTTCCACCCGCAACGGCTGCGTGTTCTGCGCGAGCAGCCACGCGGCGGCTGCACGCGAGTTGTTCGGCGAGGGAAGGGCGGTCGTCGATGAGGTGATTGCCGGAGGCGCTCCAGCCGAGTTGTCGCCAAAAATGAAAGCCCTGCTGGTGATCGCCGGTCAGGTGCAACAAAGCGGCCGGGCCGTCACGCCCGAGGCCGTGGCCGCTGCGCGCGCGCAGGGCGCCGTCGACCGCGAGATTCACGACACGGTGCTGATCGCGGCCTCGTTCTGCATGTTCAACCGGTACGTCGACGGACTGGATACGCTCACGCCCACCGATCCACAGGCTTACGCGGTGATGGGCCGACGCCTGAGCACGGCGGGCTATGCGCCGCCAAAGCCCGCGTGATTTTATCGTTCTCGTAATCGTTCTCTTTCTCGTCCTCTCGTTTTTTCCGGCCGCCAGAGAACGAGAACGATTGATCAACTCTCAGCCTTCAGCTCATACCTCACATGGCCCACATCACCCTCCCCGAAAATCTCCCTGGCATCCGCGGTCCGATGGCATTTCGCCCGGAGACCGCCGCGCCACTCAACCAGCTTGCCGAGATCCTGCTGCGCGGCGAAAGCACGCTCACCCGCGGCGAACGGGAGCTGATCGGCACCTACGTCTCGTCGCTCAACGATTGTTTTTTCTGCCAGAATGCGCACGGCGGTCTGGCGCAACACTACCTGCAATGTGACATGGCGTTCATCGATCAGGTCAAACACGACCCCGCCTCGACGCCGATCTCCGACAAGTTGAAGGCGCTACTTGCGATCGCCGCCAGCGTCCAGCGCGGCGGGAAATTCGTCACGGCTGCGCAGGTCGACGAGGCGCGGCGGTGCGAGGCAACAGACCGGGAGATCCACGACGCGGTGTTGATCGCTGCCTCTTTTTGTATGTTCAACCGCTACGTCGACGGCCTGGGCACTTGGGCGCCGCAGGATCCCCAGTTCTACGTTGAGCGGGCAGCGCGGCGGGCCGAGGAAGGTTACGCCAACTACGATCCGCACAAGTGACCGAGCCGATTTCGACCTCACTCTGATATGAAAAAACTTTTCTACCTTGGCTTGCTCGGACTTGTGGCCTTCGAGATCGCGAATGTCTATTTCATCATGCCGATGCCGGGTAGCCCGCGCATGGACAGCTTGCAGCTGGCGTATTTCCTCCACACCTGGCGGTGGGCGTTTCGCGCCGTCTTCGGCTTGATGGTCGTCGTCGGTGTGCGGGAGGCGTTCCGTGTTCCGCGCAAAGCCCTGCTCGCTCGGCCAGTGGGGACGCTGCTGGTGGTCGGCGCGATCACGTGGCTCTTCAATTTCAAGATGACGGCCGACCACATGTTCCGGGAGCCGGTCAACCCGGTGTACCGGGGACGCGAGCAGAACACCGTCGACGCGGATGCCGTGGTGATCGGCGTGGAGCAAAACGGCGAAGCCCGCGCCTACCCGGTGCGCTTAATATTGTATCACCATCAGGTGCGCGACACCGTGGGCGGACGGCCCGTGATGGTGACCTATTGCAACGTGTGCCGCACCCGCCGCGTATACGACCCAGTGGTCAACGGCCAGCCCGAGCGTTTCCGCCTCGTCGGGATGGATCACTTCAACGCCATGTTTGAAGATACCACGACTGGCACTTGGTGGCGCCAGGTCAGCGGTGAAGCAGTGGCCGGCAAGCTCAAGGGCACTCAGCTCGCGGAAGTGCCGTTCACGCAGCTCACGCTGAAGCGGTGGTTTGCACTACATCCTGCGGGCCAGGTTTTGCAGGCGGACGGGACTGCCCCGGAGCACTTCGAAGGCACCGGGGATTTCGAGCACGGTAAAGGCAAGAGCGAGCTCACCACCACCAATCCGAAATCGTGGGAAGAAAAGTCGTGGGTGCTCGGCGTTGAAGTGGGCGCAACGAGCAAGGCCTATGATTGGAACCGCTTGAAAAAGGAGCACATCATCAATGACGAAGTCGGAGGCGTGCCTATCATGCTGGCGCTGGCGGGCGACGACCTTACCTTTGTGGCCTTCGAGCGCCCAGGTGCCGACCGGTTCACCCTGGAAGGTGACACGCTCGTCTCCGCCGGCCTGTGTTACGATTTCTCCGGAAGGAAAGTGGCGGCTACGACCGGGGATTTCCGATTGCGCGCCGTGCACGCCTCGCAGGAATTCTGGCACTCCTGGCGCACGTTCCATCCGGACACATTGCGCGGCGAGTAAGCGGGGAACAGGTTTACGCGCCACAGTTGGCGTCTCCTAGATTGCGACGACGGTGCAGCTCTTTAGCAGGGCCGGTCGTAACTGTCCATGATGGAACGGAAAAAACAGGGTGATGAATTGGGCTGGTTTTCGGGTTTTGCCGGTGCGACCGTCCCCAGTCACTACGAGTCTTTCTCGGCGCGCATTTACTCTTCCCTTGGCTTGCATCGTGCTGAATCCTGGCGAACGTGCGCCTACCTTGAAGATTATTTCCATCAATGTCGCGTTGCCGGAGGAAGTGATGATCGGGGGCCGACCCGTGCCGACTGGCATCAATAAATTACCGGTGAGCGGGCCGGTTGCCCTCGGGAAACTTGGATTTTCCTCGGACGGGCAAGCCGACTTGACCGTGCATGGCGGCGAATTTCAAGCGGTCTACGGATACCCCATCGAACACTACCCGCATTGGGAGAAGCGCTTTGAGCGGGGGCCGCTTGCCCCCGGACTATTCGGTGAAAATATCACGACCAGCGGACTCCTTGAGACGGAGGTTTGTGTCGGCGACATCTATCAAATGGGCGCCGCCCAACTGCAAGTGACGATGCACCGGCTCCCCTGTTTTAAATTTGCGAACAAGACCGGCCGGCCGGATCTGCTGAAGGATTTCCTTTGGAGCGGGCACTGCGGCTTCTATTTCAAAGTAGTGGAAGAAGGAGTTCTCAGCGCGGGCGACAAAATCGCCAAAATTAAATCCGACTCTCGCGCGATCAGCATCCGGACTTTGTTGGGGCTTCATAAGCTGGACGAGTTTGATCCTGTCCTTGCCCGTAGGGCGCTCACTATCGCCGCGCTGCCTCCGCTGATCCGCAATGATTTCACTGCCAAACTTGCCGCGGCCGACCGGCCGGGCTAAAGTGATCGACGAATGGTCGCATCGTTTTTCTCGATGCCGGTCTCGGTCGAGGGCGGGGTCTGCCGTCAAATATGCGAGAGACCGGGTGCAGAAAAATCCGGATCAATGCAGGCGTGCGCTTGAAAAGAAACTCAGCGCAGGGCGAACTTGTACACGGTGGTGCTGCGGTAGATTTGGCCGGGGTCCAGAATGGTGTTGGGGAACGACGGCTGGTTGGGCGAATCGGGATAGTGTTGGGTTTCCAGGCAGAAGCCGGAACGACGGGGATAAGCCCGGCCCGATTTCCCCGTGAGCGAACCATCGAGAAAATTCCCCGAGTAGAATTGTACGCCGGGCTCGGTGGTCCAGGTTTCCATGACGCGTCCGCTGGCCAGCTCCGTTACGGTCGCTGCCAGGACCAGTCCGTCGCCGCTGCGATCAATGATGTAATTGTGATCATAGCCACCCGCGACGCGCAGTTGTTCATGCACAGTGTTGATTCGCGCGCCGATGAGGTGAGGCCGGGTGAAGTCAAGTGGCGTGTCTGCGACAGGCGTGACCGGGCCGAGTGGAATCAAACCGGCATTGACCGGAGTGTAGCGGCTCGCGGCGAGAGTGAGTTCGTGGCCGAGGATGTCACCGTCGCCTTCGCCGCGCAGGTTAAAGTAAATGTGGTTGGTGAGATTGACAGGGGTGGCCTGATCGGTCGTGGCCTCATAGTCGATGCGCAGGCTGTGATCGGCGGTGACGGTGTAGGTGACGGTCACGCGCAGACTGCCCGGATAACCTTCGTCGCCATCGGGACTGAGGTGAGTGAGGCGCAGCGCCGGCGAGCCGTTGATCCTCGCCGGTTCGGCCGCCCAGACAATTTTGTCGAAGCCGCGGAGCCCGCCGTGCAAGTGGCAAGGAAGTCCGCCGGGCGTGTTGTTGGTGGCGAGGTTGTAGGGCCTGCCCTTGAGCGAAAAACGTCCTCCGGCAATACGATTGCCGAAGCGGCCGATGATGCAGCCGAAGTAAGGCGAACCGGCCGTGTATTCCTCCACGGAATTGAAGCCGAGAGCGACATCTTCAAAGCGGCCCATGCGGCCGGGGGCGAGGAGCCGCACGATGGTCCCGCCGTAGTCCGAGATATCGGCTTGGAAACCGTCGGGAAGCTGGAGCCGGTGGAGGCGGGTTTGTTGTCCGTTCGCAGTGCGACCAAAGTGAATGGGTTCCATGGCAAATGAGAAGCTGCACGCTGCAGGGCGGAGGGAGTAATGACCAGCCTGTTTGCGTGGCAGTGGTCTTCGCTCGATGGCAGCGGAAGGCTGCGATCCAGTCCGGTCCGCGGGCCCCTTCCGGCTTTCGGCTTGCTGGTAATCCTATCGTGCTCTAACTCTGCCTGCTCATCAGCGTAAGGATTTTTTTCAAACCACCTAACCTCCGGCATCTCATGACAACCGCTTCCATCGCGAAACCCACGGCTTCAAATTCTGCGGAAAAAACGCAGGGTTTCCATCAGGGCTTTTTTCCAATCAGCCGCTTGATTTTAGCGCTGGGATTTCTGGCTGTCCTCACGGGTTGCGGATCCTTCGACACCTCGGGGGCGGTGAAAGTTCGCAGTGATGCGATGGCGGAGAAACAAGTGGAAGTGCTCACCATGCGGGAAGGCGACATTTTAAAAATAGGGTTTCCCGGTACGGCGAATTTGGACACCACCCAGCAAATCCGGCGCGATGGTCGCATCAATCTTCCGATCATCGGAGAGATCAAGGTGACCGGGATGAGCCCGTCCGATTTGGAGAAGCAGCTGATCCAGCTCTACGCCACTCAGCTGGTGTCGAAAGAGGTCACAGTGACGATGGTCGCTTCAAATTTTACGGTGTTTGTTACCGGCGCTGTCCTTCGGCCGGGCAAGGTGACTTCCGATCACCCCCTGACCGCCTTGGAAGCGCTGCTTGAGGCCGGCGGCTACGACGAGGCCAAAGCCAATCTTAAGGAAGTATCCATCATCAGAAATGAAGAGGGCCGGACCAAGACTTACCTCGTGAATCTCAAGGAAGTGCTGGAAGGGAAGGGGAATGACACGTTCACCTTAAGGCCGAATGACAAGATGATCGTGCCCACGAAATTTTCGTGGTTTTGAGCGGGAGGATTACGACTTCCCTCGGGTGCGCGGAAATCGGCCGAAGATTTTTATGCGGGTAAGGCGGGCTGTTCCGGTCCACGGCGACCGTCAGGTCTCGCGCACTTGTTCGTTTTTCTGGATACCGAGCTTGTCCATCAGTTCGTAGAAAGTGGGCCGGCTGATGCCCAATTCGATGGCGGCGGCAGTGATTTTGCCCGCGTGATTCCGGAGAGCGCGCAAAACCATTTCTCGCTCCAAATTTTCGCGGGCCTCTTTGAGGGACGTCACTCGCACGGAAGTGGTCAGGGCATCGAGTTCGAGATCGGCGGCACTGATGCGCTTGCCGTCACACATGATCACCGCCCGGCGGACGCGATTCTGCAGTTCCCGGATGTTGCCGGGCCAGGAATGCAGCCGGATGGCCCGGAGGGCGTCCGGCGCAAACGTCAGTCCGGTTTTATCAGTCTCGGTGCTCACCCGCTGCAGGAAGGATTGTGCGAGGTATTGGACATCTTCGTCCCGGTCGCGGAGAGGGGGCAGCACCACCTGCACGACCGCGAGGCGATAAAACAAATCCTCGCGGAATTTATCCTCGCGCATCCCCTTTTTCAGGTCGGCGTTGGTGGCGGCGACGACGCGCGCGTCCACCACGATTTCCTGCCGGCCGCCGACGCGTTCGATGCGTTGTTCCTGCAGGAAGCGGAGTAATTTAACCTGGATGGGGAGGGAAACCTCGCCGATTTCATCGAGGAAGAGGGTGCCCCCGTTTGCCGATTCGATGCGGCCTTTACGTTGCATATGGGCGCCGGTGAATGCGCCTTTCTCGTGGCCGAACAATTCGCTTTCCATCAGCGATTCGGGAATGGCGCTGCAATTGATCGCCACAAACGGACCGTCCTTGCGGCCGCTTTTTTGGTGGATGGCGCGCGCGGCCATCTCCTTGCCTGTGCCGCTTTCGCCCAGGATCAGGACGGACGCATTTGTAGTCGCCACCTTGCGGATGGAATCGAAGACGCTTTGGATGCGGGAATTATTTCCCAGCATGCCCTCGAAGGTGCCGCTGCTGAGGTGCTGCTGCATTTCCCGGTATTCACGTTCCAAAATCGCCACGTGAAAGCAGCGCTTGAGGAGTATTTTCAACTCGACCATGTCCACCGGTTTCCCGAGCAGATCGTAGGCGCCGGCCCCGATGGCGCGCAGCGCGATGTTTTTTTCCGCCTGCCCCGATATGATCACGATTTTGGTCTGCGGATCCGCCGCCAGCAGTTCGCTGAGGGTGGCGAGGCCCTCCTCGGGAGTGCCGGGATGGGGGGGGAGGCCGAGATCGAGCAGCACCACGGCCGGCCGGGCCGAGCGGAATTGTTCCGCGGCGGACGCGCGGTCGCTGGCCAGGAGGATTTCGTAGTCCTGGGCGAGAGCCCATTTCATCTGCGTGCGGATCTCGTCATCGTCATCGACGATCAGGAGCTTGGGTTTCATCGGTGGGGAGGGGGAATCGGCAGAAACACCCGGAAAGTGGTGCCCTGCCCGGGGGTACTTTCAACCGTAATTCTGCCGCGATGGGCCTCCACGATCATCTTGCTTTGGAACATGCCGATCCCGAGGCCGTTCTTTTTGGTGGTTTGAAAAGGTCGGAAGAGGGAGTTTTTGAGAAATTCGGCGCTCATGCCGCAGCCGTTGTCAGTCATGGTGAGGACGATCCAGGGTCCCATCTGCCCGGTGGCAATGGTCAACCGTCCTTCGCCGGCAGTGGATTCGCGGGCGTTGAGGACAAGGTTGGTCACCACTTTGGCGAACTGGTCGCGGTCGAGCGAAAGTTTTGAGACGGGAACGAGGCGGCGTTCGATTTCAAAAGCGGTATCTGGCTCGAAGCCGCCCAGGACTCCGGCAAGGACGCTGTTCAAGTCCGACTCCGTGGGTTGAATTTTTAATTCGTGCCGGAGCTGGCTCAGCCGGCTGATCAGGTGGTTGATGTGCGTTACCGATTTGCCCACGCCCCGCAGGGCGTCTTCGCGGAACGCGGGGTCATCGAAATGCACGGGAAGATTTTGCAGCAGCAAGTTGAGCGTGCTCGCGGCATTTTTCAGGTCGTGGACAAAGAACGCGGCCATCGCCTGGAAGGCCTCATGTTCCCGCGCTTGTAGGAGTCGCTGGGACAAACGCACATTTAAAAGACTCGACGCTACCTGATCGCCGAGGGACTTCAGGAGATCGAAGTCCTGCAGCGTGAACGCGACGCCGCCCACGCGGTCGCCGAGCAGGATTACCGCCAGGACTTCGTCGCCCGCGGTGACCGGGACACAGACGCGGGTTCCGCCCTTTCGAAACTGGTCGGGATGGCAGCGGCGCAAGGTCGCGGCCCAGTCATCCTTCACTTCCTCGATGTCGACCGGTTCGGGGTGTTCCCTCAGATGGTGGATGATGGCCGCGGCTTCGGTTGCAACGGGTTTAAGTTCGCGCGCCTGGCTTTCCGCCAGCGAGGTTGAACCCGCCAGGATAAATTCCTCGTGACGTTCATCAAACACCCAGAGGGTGACGGACATGGTTTGAAAAATCTCGGCCAGCAGTTTAACGACCGCCCGGCAAAAATCGGGTTGTTCCACCCGGGAGGAGGTTTCCTCGGTGAATTTTCTCCAGATGGTCCGGTAGTCATACAATGGCCGCTGGAAATGGCGGCTGACCATGCGCCGCAAGTGAAGCTGGACCTGGTCCGATTGCAGCAGGATGGACAGAAAAACCAACAGCAGCAAAACGACCAGGGTTTTGTGGGCCATGTCGGAGGTCCCTCCGAGATAACCGACAACCTTCGAGAAAACCCCCACGGCCAGCAGATAAATTCCCACCAAGAGGATGGTGACCGAGCCCTGCAAAACCGAATGGGAAGGATAGACGTCCAAGCCGAAGCGCCGGCTGCGAAACAGCGAACGGAGAATGAGCAGGCAGCCTGCAATCAGCGCCACGGAGTTAAGGTTGTCGAGGGAGGGATATTCCCCGCGAAACAGCACGGCCTGGCTGACCGTGTAGAGGCGAACGATGAACAGGACGCCCACGCCCAGTAGGATGAATTTTATCCGCCACCGCGCGACTCCGATTGAAGCGCGGAAGGTGCGCTCCAGATTCATCAGCACCAGCACGGCGCTGACCAGCATCATCAGTTCGAGTGCGTAACCCGCGAGGCCCAGCCGGAAAAGCCCGGCTGGTTCGCCCGGCTGAGAGGGTAAGAAAAACCGCTCACGGAACAGCACCGCCAGCCCCACTGGCAGTAAGAAGGCGCCGGCCAATGGCAGCCGCCAACGCAGCAGAAACTCGCGGGCGTTGCCCCGGGCGTAGCTCAAGCTGAAGAGCAGCCAGAGCCCGGGGATCAGGCTGGCGGCCGTCAGGCGCCAAATTTCCCAGTGGATAATTTCCGCTTCCGTCGTGGCGCCGGCCAGCAAGCCGCTTATCACCCGCTCGGTGGCGAGCACCGCCATGCCGCCGACAAACGTCCAGCGGTCGGCCAGATTCCGCGCGCGAACCATACCACCCACTGCCATGGCTCCGCCTAATGCGGCGCTGCCAAAGGCGAGGACGATGTCGAGATTCATCACTTCAGTGGCGGTTCCCGTGAAGGCGGTATCCAGTTCCCGCAAGAGGCCGATTATGCTCCACGATGGTCAGTCGGAGATAATGCGCTGGGACATGAGGGGAATCCATGGAGCTGAATGTTGAAATCAACTCCCGTAAGATGCAATTGTCCCGTCTGCCGTCAATTCAGCAGAGCAGCATACCGCTCCGGGCTGGCCGCGTTATCCAGCTGGTATTGATGGGGCGGAAAACTCGTCGATCAAAGCCTCGTCCGGCAACCCAGACCGCCATCAGGTGGGCTTTGACTCCGATCTCTCGCAGCATGGACCGGAGGAGACCCGCCTTGTCTTTGCAATCGCCGTATGCCGTTTTGAAAACCTCCGAGGCCAGCCGTGGCCGGTAGCCATGGCCCGAGGGCCAGATTACGGTTGATCCGGGCCTTGGGGCGCTTTGTGCAGGATCTGCGCTATGTCGGAAGTGGCGGCAGGCGCCGGCACGGGCGTGGCAAAGGTGACCTCTTCGGGATTTTCCTCTCAAAGCAATCGGTAACACCAAATTGCCGCAGCCATGGACCGTTTTGCATTACCCAGATGGAATTTAATCTTTTTCCGCGTCAGTCTCTTGGCTGCGGACGGTGCAGTGTTTGGAAGTAAGCCCCGACAAGAAAATTGTCTGCGCCCTCGGTTGGTGGAGTGGTCCGGCGATTCTGACAATTTGTTAACGAAAACCGGGGGGTGTGACTCCGGGGCGCTCTTGCCAATCCCGCGACCGGGCGCGAAGCTGAGCTCATGAAAAGAATCGCGATTTTGCTCCTGCTCTCCAGCGCACTTTGCTTTGCCGGGGAAGTTACGCTCACTAAATCCGCAGTGCTCAGAACCGAGCGCAGCATGGTTTCGCTCAAAGCCGGCACGGTGGTGGAATTGCTGAATCGCGATGAGAAAACCCTGACGGTGCGCTACGGGAAAATTACCGGGACCGTGCCGGCGACCAGCATTGCCGGTGCGGCGGCTGAAACCGTTAAAAAGGAAGAGCCCGCGCCGGCGCCCATCCCGCCCCGAGGTGCGACCACCAATTACGGCAAGGCGGTGGAAAAGGCGAAAGAGAATGCCGGCAAGCACGACAAGAATGTCGTGAAGCCAAACGACGAGATCCTGCCGTAATCTCCTGCTCAGGCCGCTTGCATGGCGCGCTGGGCTTCTTCGCGCACGTCCATGATGAAAGACTGGAGTTTGCTGTCGGGAGTAAGATCGTACCGGTTGATCACCTCTGGATTCGGATCGATCTTGAAGGTGAAATCACGAAAGGCGCGCGACATCCGGCCCACATAAAGCGCGCAGGAAACGGGTTCGACCGGGGCTTGATACTGCCGGCCCACCGCCTGAACCACCGATTCAGGGAAAGCGATTTGTCGCAGCAATTCGGCGCCGAGCGCAGTGTGATCAAAGCCACACAGTTTGATTTCATCGGTGG
>JANYDX010000273.1 GCA_025363395.1 Verrucomicrobiota bacterium | reverse complement strand
CGCGGAGCCTCCGTACCCGGACCGATTGACGAACGGCCTACGGGGCAGTTCGGAGCCTCTGACGACCTACCTCAAAGTAGCCAGCAAAGTTCGCAAGCGCATGGCCTAACTCCTACGGACCAATTCGCTACGTCGATCGACTCTTGCCGCGCGGCTCTTCTCGCAGCGGAGCCGCAGGTGTCATGACTCATGACACCATAATGGCTTGACGAGACACCACGCTGGTGTCATCATGGTGAGATGGAGCTCGGACAGTACGTCAGTGACCTGCAGCGCCAGACGCGCCCGATTTTCGACCGGCCCGCCATAGTCATCGGTCCGCAGATTCGATTTATCCTGTAGAAACTGATCGAGCAGATAACCGTTGGCTCCGTGGATTTCAACGCCGTCGAAGCCAGCCCGCCGGGCGTTTTCCGCTCCCTTTCTGTATGCGGCCACCACGCCGGGAAGTTCGCCGCGGTCCAGCGCGCGCGGCGTGACAAAGGGCTTCATCGGACGGATCAAACTCACATGGCCGGACGGCGCGACGGCACTGGGCGCGACGGGAAGTGCGCCATTCAGATAAACCGGATCGGAAACGCGTCCGACATGCCAGAGTTGCAGGAACATGCGTCCACCCGCGGCGCGAACCGCACTGGTAATTTTCTTCCAGCCGACCACCTGCTCCTCCGACCAAATTCCCGGCGTGTCCGGATAACCCACCCCCATCGGATCCACCGAGGTCGCCTCGGTAAGAATCAGCCCTGCCGATGCCCGCTGCACATAATACTCGAGCATGAGATCATTCGGCACCCGACCGGCACTGGCGCGACAACGCGTTAACGGCGCCATGATGATACGATTCGGTAGGGTGAGCGCACCGACTTGGAGGGGATCTTGCAGCTTGGGCATGGGACTGAGTGGATAGTCATCCCGCTCTGCTTCGCAAATTCTACTGCTCATTTTTTAAGTGGAGCGCGTTGGCAGCAGGATTGGGCGTACTCAGAACCCGACAGCGAGTGATTGCGTCTTCCTGTATGGCGATTCAAATTCCGAGTATGAGAACCCACCTGCCCCGACTCCGCCAGTTGTGCGTCATCCTCTGCCTGGCGCTGCTGGTCGATGCGCACGCCAAACCCGCCGATTGGACCGACGCGATCAACGCTCTGACCCAGGCGGACTCCGCGCAGTCACCGCCTATCCATGGAATCGTTTTTGTGGGAAGTTCGCCCCTCCGTATCTGGGAAACCCTGGCGCAGGATTTCCCCAATCTGCCCGGCATCCGGCGGGGCTTCGGCGGCTCCGCACTGGCCGATAGTGTTTACTATCTCGACCGCATAGTCCTCCCCTACCAGCCAAAAACTGTCGTGCTCTACGCCGGGGAAAACGATCTTAGTGCCGGCAAATCGCCGGAAATGGTCGCCGCTGACTTCGCGGCCTTCTGCGAAAGAATCCACGCCGCGCTCCCGCACACCCGCATCATCTTTATCGCGGTGAAACCAAGTCCACTGCGCTGGGCGTTGCATGAAAAGATGGAGCGCACCAATGCCCTCGTCGTCGCAGCCTGTGCCAAGGATCCACGCCTGACCTTCGTTGACGTCTATTCCGCCATGCTGGGCGCCGACGGCCTGCCTCAACCGGAATTGTTTAGCGACGGCTCCATATGAAATCTGCCGGTTATGCCATTTGGGTTCGTTTGCTGACGCCTTTGCTCACGTCATCGGCGCCATAATCACAGATTATGGAATGAGCTGAGTTCTACCCACGGAATACACAGAAACCAGATCATCTCCCTATTCGGTGTTTTTCGTGTCTTCGGTGGTTTGTATTCAGGTGCATCCCTCGCTCATTGCGCTTTTCGCCTGAAAAGTTTTTGTTTCTTTGTGGAATCCCCTTCCCTTCTTTCCCCCGCTGAACGTCTCCGCCGCCAAGTTGGATTCATTATCGAGGTGGACAAACTCAAGGAAATTTTCCGGCAAACGCTCGTGACGCAAAGCCGGCGCGCCGAGAACAGCGCCGAACACTCCTGGCACTTTGCCCTCATGATCATCGTGCTCGCCGAGCATTCCAATCACCAGCCGCTCGACGTGCTGCGCGTGCTGAAGATGGTGCTCATTCACGACCTGGTGGAAATCGACGCGGGCGACACCTTTGCTTACGACACAAAAAACATGGCGGACCAGCACGAGCGTGAAGCAAAGGCCGCCACGCGCATCTTCGGTTTGCTGCCACCCGACCAGACCGCGGAATTTCGCGCCCTGTGGGATGAATTTGAGGAGAAGAAAACCCCTGAGGCCAGATTTGCATGCGCCTGTGACCGCTTCCATCCGATGCTGCTCAACTGCCTCACCGAGGGCCACGCCTGGCAAAAACACGGCATCACCCACGACCGGGTGCTCGCCCGCAATGCCCACGTCGCCGAAGGTTCCCAAGCCATCTGGGAATACGCCGTGCGCATGATCAACGACGCCGTCGACGCGGGCCACCTCGCACCCGCTGCCCGGCCCGGTCCGTGACATTTCCCGATGAACCCCTCTGTCACTGATGTTCGCGCCCCGGCGAATCCATGGATGTTCCGGCCCTCTGTTGATCTGCTGGTCGGCTGCGGGGCGTGGTCCCTGCCATTGCTCGCACTGACGTTTTATCTCAGTCAGCGCGACGCGGTGCACATGTCGTTTGCGTTCTATTTTCTCGGCGTGTTCTGCAACCAGCCGCACTATATGGCGACAGTCTACCGCGCCTACCGGACGCCAGAGGACTTCAACCGCTATCGCTTTTTCACCGTTTATGTCACCCTGTTTGTCATTCTCTCCGCCCTGGTGGTTCATTTGGCGCCCGCACTTTTCCCGTGGCTGCTGACTTTCTATCTCACTTGGAGCCCGTGGCATTATTCGGGCCAGAATTACGGCATCTCCATGATGTTGGCCCGACGAGCCGGCGCGCAGCCCACCCGCCAGGACCGCAATCTGATCTGGTGGTCCTACCTCGCCTCCTATGCCGTGTGGTTCCTTGCGCTGCACAACTCCGCCACGCCCGGCGAAGCCAATCTCCGCCTCTTGCCCATTCCGGTAGACGCGGCGCGCGCAGGGGAACTTTTCTTTCTAACGGTCTATGTGGTGGCGGGCGGTGTCGGCCACACCCGCCTGGTCCGGCAGGTGGGCCTGCGTGCGATGGCGGGGCCGCTCACCATGTTCGCAACCCAATTCCTCTGGTTCCTCGTACCGGAGCTTCTGCGTACGACCACGACCTTCGAATTTCCCGCCACCTATTCCAGTGCGGGCGTTCTCGCGTTCATGCACTGTGCCCAGTACTTGTGGATCACGACTTACTACGCGCGGCGGGAACGGGCGGCCCCCGAGAATTTTTCCACGCTGCGCAAACGACCGGCGGCGCCCGTTTTCCGCTTTTCATCGTATTACCTGATTCTTGTTCTGGGCGGCATCGCACTCTTTGTCCCGGGACCGTGGCTGGCCAGCCGAGTGTTCGGGCATGATCTCGTGGAAAGTTTTTTTATATTTTCCGCGCTCATCAACCTGCACCACTTCATCCTCGACGGCGCCATCTGGAAATTGCGTGACGGTCGCATTGCCCGTCTTCTGCTCGGACGCAACCCGCCCCTCGTCGAACCCACCGCCCCTTCCGATAGCGGCAGCATCCCGGCTCCGCTCCGCTGGCTCGTTAGCTCAACGATCGCCGCGCGCGCCGTACGGTATGGCTTCGCCGCCGGCCTGCTGGGCGTCGCTTTGCTGGATCAAACCCAATTCTGGCTCACCTTGAAAAATTCCGGGCCCTCCGCGTTCGCGCTCGCCCAGTGGTTCAATCCGCAGGACACCCGCGTCTATTTTCAGCGGGCCAAACAAATGGCGGCAGCCGGACAAAGCGCCGCCGCCATGCAGGAACTTCGCCACGCAATCACCATTAATCCCCGGAATGCCCCGGCGCAGCACCTACTGGGTGAGCTGCTCTTTCGTTCCGGCGATACGGAGGCCGCACTCGCTCACTATGATCGCATGGCCGCACTCTTTCAACCCGATCACGTCGTGCTCGTAAACAGCGGATTACTCGCCGCCCAACGCGGGGACAACGCAAAATCCCGGGAACGTTTTCAGGCTGCGCTCGAACTTTCGCCCCACGACAGCAGCTTGCACCTTTCCCTCGGCCAAGCACTGGAGAGCGGCGGCGATGTTCCCGGAGCCATTACGCAATACGCACTTTTTACCCAACTGCACGCCGATGATATGACCGCGCCGGACGTCCTGCCCGGCTATCTTCACGCCGGCCTGAAGTTGGCCGAGCTTTCGCTCCGGCAAAACCAGCGGGACAATGCGATAAGTCTCTACCGTCGCGTCGCCGCTCTCGCGCGGAAGACCGGCCGGAAGGAAGAGGCGGAACTCGCTGAGTTCAACCTCCGGGAGTTGCAGGCGGAACCCTGAGCCTGCCTGCGCGAGGCAGCGATGACTCTGCCTTCCCGTTTCAAACAGAATCTAGCAGTCATGCACTGGCCGGCCATTCCAACTGTCAGTTTTCCCCGCACTTAACATTCCCCGGGAGGGCCCGGTAACCTCGTTTCTTCAGTTGCGTCGTCACCCCTGTGACGCAACCGCCTGCAGATTTTCCCGCACCCCTTTTCATGTTAGCCCACCAGAGCGTCGTCTGTCTGTTTCTCGCGCTTGCGCCTCCTTTGATCCATGCCACGGAGAACCTGCCTTCCGACTGGATCGATCCGGATACCCGACACCGCGTCATCCGTCTCTCACCCGACAGCGGCGGTACCAGTCTCTACTTTCATCAACACAGCTACACTCCCGAAGGCGACATGCTGGTCATCCGTGGCACGGGCGGAATTGCCACCGTGGACCTCACCACTCTCGGGACTTCCCCGCCGAAATTCACGATGGTGCTGCCGGACGCCAGTCCGATCGCCACCGCGTGGCACACCCGCGAGGCATATTACCTCGACCATGAACGAACTATGCTGCTGGCCGTGCATCTTGACACCACCGCGGTTCGCGAAGTCGTCAAACTCCCGCCGCAGGCGCAGGGACGGGGCGGCCAGTTTGCCCTCAATTGCGACGAAACCCTGCTCGTCGGCATCTGTGCAGATCCCGACGGCCAGACGATTCCGCGCACGCCTCCGCCGGGCGGCGCCGGCGGCACCCTCGAATCCTCCTGGGCCGCGGGCAACCCCAAGATGATCTACACCGTGAATCTCAAAACCGGTGCGTTCAAAGTCCTGCACCGTGAGAACGACTGGACCAACCACCTCCAGTGTTCCCCCACGGATCCCCAGCAAATCCTCTTTTGTCACGAAGGCCCATGGCACTTCAACGACCGTACCTGGACCATTCGCGCCGACGGCGGTCCCGCCCGCCTGCTACACGAGCGCACGATGAACATGGAAATTGAGGGCCACGAATTCTTCAGCGCCGACGGCCAAACCGTCTGGTACGACCTCCAGACTCCGCGCAGCACCGTATTCTGGCTGGCTGGGGTCAACCTCGCGACCGGTCACCGCACCTGGTACAATCTTCAACGCCAGGAATGGTCCGTCCACTACAACGTCTCGCCTGATGGCAAACTTTTTGCGGGCGACGGCGGCGGGGCCGGCAGCGTGGCAAGCCGTTCCGCGGACGGTGAGATTCTAACCCCGCCAGGCAACGGCCAATGGATCTACTTATTCCATCCTGCGCTGGTGCGCGGCAGTTCGTTTCGCGACAAGAAAGACTTGATCGACACCGGCTACCTCAAATCGGAACGCCTCGTGAACCTGGCGCGCCACAGCTACAGCAAGGAAACCGGCGTCGAACCGAACCTCACTTTCACACCCGACGGGAAATGGATTATCTTCAGTGGCAATTTCGACTCCAATCCCGGTGACGGCCGGAAAGCCACCACGCACGTTTATGCGGTGGAAATAACCAAATCGAAATAGTTTTTCCGCCCGCCTCCCTTTTCCAAATCATGCGCTTCCCACCCCGCCTTTTTGCCCTGTTACTGCCGGTTGCAGTCTTTGCCCAAATCCCTCCGGCACCCCCGCCCGACCTCGCCGCCAATCCCGCGGCGACGGTGAACCTGCTCAATCCCGCGCTACCCACAATCTTCATCGCGAGCGATTCCACCGCGGCGAAAAACAACGGCAATCCGATCCAAGGCTGGGGCGTTCCGTTCGCCGATTACTTCGATGCCACCAAAGTCAACCTCGCCAACCGGGCCCGCGGCGGCCGCAGCAGCCGCACGTTTATCACCGAGGGATTGTGGGACCAGTTGCTCGCGGAAATAAAAACCGGCGATTACGTGCTCATTCAGTTCGGCCACAACGATAGTGGCGTCATCAACGAAGAACCACCGGGCTCAAAGCGCCCGCTGCGCGCACGCGGCTCGCTCCCGGGCCTTGGCGAGGAATCCCAGGAGATCGACAACGCCGTCACCAAAAAACATGAGACCGTCCACACCTTCGGCTGGTACATCCGCAAAATGATCGCCGACGTAAAAGCCCGAGGCGCCACGCCAGTCATCCTGTCACTGACCGTACGCGATATCTGGAAGGACGGTAAAATCGAACGAGGTTCCGGCAGCTACCGGGCGTGGGACCGTGAACTCGCCCACGCCGCCGGCATTGAATTCGTGGACGTCTCGCGCATCGTCGCCGACAAATACCAGCCACTCAGCGCGGAGAAGACCAAGGAGCTGTTCAGTCCTGATCACACGCACATGAACACCGCCGGAGCTGATTTCCAGGCGGCGTGCGTCGTCGCCGGATTGAAGGGAATACGTAAAAGCCCCTTCGCCGTTTTTCTCTCCGCCAACGGCGCAGCCGTCGAAGCTGATCACACTGGCTGGCTGAATCTGCCCGAGCCGGCGAATCCCGCACTGCCATCCGTGGTGCTTATTGGCGATTCCACGGTGCGCAATGGCCGGGGTGATGGCGAGGGTGGCCAGTGGGGTTGGGGCGATTCGCTCGGAAATTATTTCGACCCGGCCAAGGACAACCTGGTCAACCGCGCCGTCGGCGGACTCAGCAGCCGCACTTTCCTCACCCAGGGTCACTGGGAACGCGCCCTTGGCCTGATCAAACCCGGAGATTTCGTCATCATGCAATTCGGCCACAACGATTCGAGCGCAGTGAACGACAACTCGCGCGCGCGTGGCACGATCAAGGGAACCGGCGAAGAAACGGAAGAGATCGATAACCTCCTCACCAAACAACATGAAGTCGTGCACAGCTATGGCTGGTACCTCAGAAAATTCATCCGCGAAGCCAAAGCCGCCGGCGCCACGCCCATTGTCTGTTCACCGATTCCGCGCAAAACCTGGGAGAACGGGGAAATCGCGCGGTCCAGTGAGAGCTACGGCGGCTGGGCCCGGCAAGTCGCCACCCAGGAAGGCGTGGGCTTTGTGGACCTGAACGAACTTGTCGCGCGACGCTACGAGATGATGGGCGAAGCCGAAGTCGAGAAAATGTACGCCGACAAAAACACGCACACCAGCAAAGCCGGCGCGGAGGTGAATGCGGAAATCGTCGCCGCCGGATTGCGCGCCTTGCCTCGAGCACCCCTGGAGCCATTGCTTTCCGATAAATGCCGAGAGCTGAAATCCGCCCAGTGAAAATTGGCGTGGAATTTTTTCGCTCAGGTAGAGCGCGCTTTCAAAGAGCATTGTCCTCCTGAGCCCCGCCAAGGATCCACCGGATCGCGGTGAGCGCCCGAACCGGCCGCTTCCTGCTCGTGTCTTGACACAGTGCGGAGCAAACGAATCACTCACCCGCCATGGCAGCCAATGATCCCGCGCCCCACCGCATCCTTGTCGCGGATGACCAGCCCGATGTACTCGAGGCCTTGCGCCTGCTGCTGAAGACCGAGGGCTATCAAATCGAAACCGCCAAGTCACCCGCGGCGGTCCTGAAGGCGATCGAAGCGCGTGATTTTTCGCTCGCGATCATCGACCTCAATTACGCCCGCGACACCACGTCAGGACAGGAAGGACTGGATCTGCTGGCGAAGCTACAGGCGGCCGATTCCACCCTGCCCGTGGTCGTGATGACCGCCTGGGCCAGTGTTGAAATCGCCGTCGAGGCCATGCGGCGCGGCGCCAAGGATTTCATCACCAAGCCATGGGAAAATCCGCGGCTGGTTTCCATCGTCAAAAACCAGGTCGAACTCGCCGGCGCAGTCCGCGCCTACCGCCGCCTCGAACAGGAAAATCAAATTCTTCGCGGCAAGGGCGGACCGACTCTCATCGCCCAGTCCCCGGCCATGCGGCCGATCCTGGACATCATCACCCGCGTCGGTCCCTCCGACGCCAACGTCCTCATCACCGGTGAAAACGGCACCGGCAAGGGAGTGGTCGCGCAGGCGCTGCACGCCGTATCCGTCCGCGCCGGCAAGGCTTTTATTTCCGTCAACATGGGCGGTCTGCCCGAGGGTGTTTTCGAGAGCGAACTTTTCGGTCACGTCCGCGGTGCGTTTACCGACGCCAAGGCGGACCGCGCCGGGCGCTTTGAACTGGCCGACGGCGGCACTTTGTTCATGGACGAAATTGGCAACATCCCCATGAGCCAGCAGGCGAAAATTCTGCGTACGCTCGAAACCGGCGAATTTGACCGCGTCGGCTCCTCGCGTACCTATCGCGCAAACGTGCGTCTGATTTCCGCTACGAATTCCGATCTGCCCACGGAGGTTGCCTCCGGAAAATTCCGGCAGGATCTGCTCTTCCGCCTCAACACGATTCATATTCATCTGCCGCCGCTGCGCGAGCGCCGCGAGGACATTGCCCTGCTGGCCCACCATTTTCTCAAACAGCATGTGCAGCGTTACCGCAAACCCATCACCGGGTTTGATGACAGTGCCCTGGAAGCCATGCGCGCCTACCACTGGCCGGGCAATGTACGGGAACTCGACCACTCGGTTGAGCGCGGCGTGCTCATGGCCCAAACGAAACTGCTGCGTGCGCCCGATCTCGGCCTCAACGCCAGCCAGGCGACCCCGCGGTTGGAGGACATGAGCCTGGAGGAAGTGGAATCATTCCTCATCAAGAAGACGCTCGCCCGTTGCGACGGCAACGCCCGCAAAGCCGCCGAGGAACTCGGCCTCAGCCGCAGCGCCTTCTACCGGCGGTTGGAACGATACGGATTGTAATTATTTTTCGCGGCAATGCCCCCGCCCAAACCACGCCGGATTCCGCATGAGCAGCGCATATTTTATTATGCCCTGCTAGCCGGACTGCCGGGGCTGATCGTCACGGGCTCGCTGCTCTACGCGGGTGATTACACGGCCAAGGTGGAATGGACGCTCGGTCTGATCGTGGTCCTGTGCTGGGTTGGGTTTGCACTCGCATTGCGCGAGCAGGTGATCCGTCCACTGCACACCATGGCCAATCTGCTCACCGCGCTGCGGGAGGGGGATTTTTCCGTCCGGGCGCGCGGAGCCAATCGCGACGACCCCCTGGGCGATGTGATGGCGGAAATCAACCTGCTCAGCGGCACGCTGCAAGAACAGCGGCTCGGCGCGCTCGAGGCCACCGCCCTGCTGCGCACCGTCATGGAGGAAATCGACGTGGCCATCTTCGCCTTCGACGCGAACGAAACCCTGCGCCTCGTCAATCGCGCGGGCCAGGAACTTGTGGGCCAGCCCGCCGAACGACTCCTCGGCCGGCAGGCCGGCGAACTCGATTTCATTGACTGCCTCACCGGCGAGGACACCCGCGTGTTGACGCGAACCTTCGCCGGTGGCACCGGCCGCTGGGGCATGCGCCGGACCAGTTTTCGTGAAGGAGGATTGCCGCACAAACTTGTCGTGATCGCCGATCTCAGCCAGCCGTTGCGCGAGGAGGAACTAAAAGCGTGGCAGCGCCTCGTCCGCGTCATCGGCCACGAGCTGAATAATTCCCTCGCACCGATCAAGTCCATTGCCGGCAGTCTCAACACCATGCTCCGGCGTCCGCAACGCGCGGATGATTGGGAGGAGGACATGTGTGGCGGCCTGGAAATCATCGAGGCTCGCGCCGAAGGCCTGAATCAATTCATGCAGTCGTATGCGCGCCTGGCCAAACTTCCTTCGCCAGTGCGCCAGCCCGTCGAGCTGGGCCCGCTGCTCCGCCGCATCGTGACGCTCGGCATCCATCGGAATGTGGTGCTGACCGGCGGACCGGAAGTCACGCTGGCGATCGATGCCCCGCAAATTGAACAGGTCATCATCAACCTCGTGAAAAATGCGGTTGAAGCCGTGGAGGAAAGCAGCAGCGGCGGCGTACGTGTGGGCTGGCGCAAAACGTCGGGCCAGATCGAAATCACCGTGGAAGACGACGGGCCGGGCCTCGCCAACGCGCAAAATCTTTTCGTGCCGTTCTTCACCACGAAACCCTCGGGCTCCGGCATCGGCCTCGTCCTGTGCCGGCAAATCGCGGAAAACCACGGCGGCGCCCTCTCGCTCGAAAATCGGGACGGCGTCACCGGCTGCATCGCGCGACTGCGGCTTCCGAATTAAATTACCTGTTTCCACCTTCCCATTTCCGGGACGGACTAATCCCAGCAACGCCGTTGGTGACATTTTCAACCCATTTGGCTATTCGTTTATCCTCCTGCTATTCGCCAATTTAAAACTACGATCTGGTTTGGCACGAACGTTGCAAATGTCCGCCCAACCAAACCCGCATGGATATCGCCCGCCCCAACGCCGCCAAGGAGAGACGCCGGAAACGCATCATCTACGGAGTGATCACCGCCGTCGTCCTGATCGGCATCACCGTCGCCCTCTGGCGACTCAAACCCGCCGCGCCCACCGTCGACCGCAATCTGGTCTGGATGGATACCGTCAAACGCGGCCCCATGCTGCGCCAGGTCCGCGGCCTCGGCACGCTCGTGCCGGAGGAAATCCGCTGGATCGCCGCCCGCACATCCGGGCGGGTGGACAAAATCATTCTACGGCCTGGCGCTATGGTGGAGTCCGGTAGCCTCATTCTTGAACTCGCCAACCCTGACGTTGAGCAAGCAGCGGCCAACGCCACCTCCCAATTCAACGCCGCCGAAGCGCAGTTGACCAATCTCAAGGTCGAGCTGGAAAGCACGCTCCTCGGTGCCGAGGCCACCGCTTCCCGCGCCAAGTCAGAATACGAAACGACAAAACTTCAGGCTGAGGTCAAAGAGGAACTCTTTCGCGACGGCCTCGTCTCGTCGCTCGAACTCAAGCTCACCCAAGCCACCGCCGCTCAAGCTGCCACGAGCAATCTGATCGAGCAAAAGCGCTACGCCTTTTCTAAGGAATCAATCAAACCCAAGCTCGCCGTGCAGGAAGCTGAAGTCGACCGCTTGCGTTCCCTGGCCAAACTCCGCCAGGACGAATTTGAAGCGCTGAAAGTCCGGGCGAGCATGACCGGTGTCCTGTCCGCTTTGCCGGTTGAGGTGGGTGCGCAAGTCCAGCCCGGCAACAATCTGGCCCGCGTCGCTGATCCCTCCAAACTCAAGGCCGAGGTCCGCATTGCCGAAACCCAGGCCAGGGATATCGCCATCGGCCAAATCTCGATGATCGACACCCGCAACGGAATCGTCGAGGGCCGTGTTTCCCGCATTGATCCCGCCGTCCAAAATGGCACCGTGCTGGTGGACGTGACGATTGTTAACGAACTTCCCCGTGGCGCACGTCCCGATCTCTCGGTGGACGGCACGATCGAATTGGAACGGCTCAACGATGTCATCTTTGTCAGCCGCCCCGCCTTCGGTCAGGAAAAAAGCGCCATCAGTATTTTTAAACTCACCGAGAGCGGCGACGCCGTTCGTACACCCGTTCAGCTGGGACGCAGCTCGGTCAACACGATCGAAATCATCAGCGGACTCCAACCGGGCGATCGCGTCATCCTCTCCGACATGTCGCAATGGGAGAACAACGACCGGATTCATTTAAACTGAAATCCGCCCATCTGTTGTAACCTTTCCTTTTCCCGCGTGTTTCTCACTGGACCTCCGATCCTTTCTTTTTCTTCCCATGACCACTGAAAACTCATCCCTGATCAAACTCGAAGGCGTCACCAAGGTCTTCCTCACCGACGAAGTTGAAACCCACGCGCTCTCCGGCATCCACATGGATATTCGCAAGGGCGAATACGTCTCGATCGCCGGCCCGTCGGGTTGCGGCAAATCGACCCTGCTCTCGATCCTCGGCCTCCTCGATACGCCGAGTGACGGCAGCTACATTCTCAATGGCCGCCCCGTGCAGGGCCTGACCCTTCCGGAGCGCGCTCGCATCCGCAACCGCGAGATCGGTTTCATTTTCCAATCGTTCAATCTTATCGGTGACCTGACCGTCTATGAAAATGTCGAGCTGCCGCTCACCTACCGCGGCATGCCGGCCACGGAGCGCAAGACGCGCGTTACCGAGGCGCTGGAGAAAGTCGGCATGGGCCACCGCGCCAAACATCTGCCTTCCCAGCTCTCCGGTGGTCAGCAGCAGCGCGTCGCCGTCGCCCGCGCCCTCGCCGGCAGTCCGGCCGTCCTGCTGGCGGACGAACCGACCGGCAATTTGGATTCCAAGAATGGCGACGCCGTCATGGAACTGCTCCACTCGTTGCATCGCACCGGCTCGACGATTGTCATGGTCACCCACGACACGCGTTTCGCCCGCCACGCCGAACGCACGATTCACGTCTTCGACGGACGCGTCGTCGAGGAACAGATCGCCGCCGGCGCCGGGCACTGAGCGCCCGGCTTTCTCGCAAGCCATGCCTGCGGCCTGATTTTGCCGGGCAGTTGAGCATCGCGCACGGCGCGTCACCAGGGTTGATCGATGCCAGCCTTGAAGACGGCAGGGGACCGCGAGGTAAGCGGGATTTCATGGAAATCGAGCTGGCGTTTTTTGGGTCTACCGACCGATGATGAGGTCGGGCTTCCCCGACCAATCCGGGGCAGTCAAAGAACTTGCATGAATAACAACGACGCACCTCGGGTACTTGTCATCGATGACAACGCCGGGCTACGCACTTCGCTCGCAAGCGTTCTTGAAACCGCCGGTTACAGCGTCCGTACCGGGGCCGATGGGCAGCAAGGTGTCGCAATTGCTCGGGAATTTAAGCCGGCCGTGGTGGTTTGCGACATGCACATGCCGCACGGGAGCGGATCGTCGGTCTTGTCGACCCTGCGCCAGGAAGAAAGTTTTATTTTGACCCAATTTGTCCTCATGACCGGCGATGTGGACGGCACTCCCCAGCGCGTCGGCATGAATTTCGGAGCGGACGACTACCTCGCAAAGCCGTTCACGATGCAGGAGTTTCTCCATTGCGTGAACGCACGCCTGCAACGATCCCTGCTTCATAAGAAAGCCCAGCACCGCGCCCTCGCGCACTTCCGCGAAACCATTTCGCACAACCTTCCCCACGAAGTGTTCACCCCGCTGACTGGCATCCTCGGTTTCACTGAGGTGCTCAAAGACGAGATTGGGAGCGTCACTCCGCAGGAGGCCGGTGCAATGGTCGCCGAAATTCACATCAGCGCCGAACGCCTGTACCGCACCCTGAAAAACTACCTGCGGATTCTCGACGTTTTAAATGACAAGAGCGCAGCCAGCATGACCGGGGAGCAGACGCCCGCCGCCGCAGTCGGTGCAGTGGTGCTGGCCGCCACCAAATCGGTCACGGTGCGCTACGATCGGGCGAAAGATTTCTCCTTGGACTGCGCCGAAATTGCCGTTCCGTTTCCTGCCTCTGATCTCTCGACCATCGTCATCGAACTCGTCGACAACGCCTGCAAATATTCCACCAAAGGCACCCCGGTGGTGCTCCGGCTTCAGAGCACGTCCGGACAAATCGAATTTTCCGTCACTGATCGCGGCCGGGGCATGACGCCTGAGCAAATCGCACAGATCGGCGCCTTCCGGCAGTTTGACCGCAATAAATACGAGCAACAGGGTCTCGGCCTGGGATTAACCCTGACGCAACATCTCGTCGAACGACATGGCGGCCAATTCCATTTGGCTAGCTCAGCGGGCACCGGCACGACTGTCACGGCAACCTGGCCACAACCGATTACGTGAGCCAGATGATGAGCATCCAGCATTAGACTCGCGCCGACTGTCCCCCGCTTCCGAGCTCATTCGACTTTTCCGCAATCGTCAGTCTGTTGAATGAACGGTCCTCATCGTCAGACAACCCTGGCCGGTCCTCTCACCCGACGTCCCGTGCCCCCTCAAGCTTCCGATGCCTCGATTTAAATTTATCAAGCAAATGATTTTTGACGGTCGCGGCGCTCCGCTGCCGCCTACAGACCGCCCGCAGCCCGCGCAGTGGAGTCATGCTGCGATCACCGGCAGCGTGCTCGGACATTCCACTGTTTTCCTTAATTTTTTCGGGCTCAACGTGATCACTGATCCGGTCTTTTCCAAGCGCGTCGGCCCCGGAGTTCCACCCTTTATCCTCGGACCCAAGCGCCACTTTTCCCCCGCCCTTTCACCCAAGGAACTGCCCGCGCCGGATGTGATCGTGCTGAGTCACGCGCACTTTGATCATTTTGATGTGTGGAGTCTGCGAAAATTCAACCGCCGCACGCCTGTCATCACCGCTCGCGCCACCGCCGACTTGCTGCGCTGCCACGGCTTTGAGCACGTGCACGAACTCGATTGGGGACAGACCAAGACCATCTCCACCCGTCACGGCCCGATCAATTTCACTGCGGTCGAAGTAGCCCATTGGGGTGCACGCATGATGCACGACGATCATCGCGGCTTCAATGGCTACCTCATGGAGCGCAACCAGCACACCGTCTGTTTTGCCGGAGATACCGCGTACACCACAGCGTTTGCGAAGCTGAATGATTCGCAGCGGCCCATCGACTTGATGCTGATGCCGATTGGAGCATACGATCCTTGGATTCACGCCCATTGCAGTCCCGAGCAAGCCGCGGCCATGGCCCGTCAGGCGGGTGCACTCGCCTTCGTCCCCATCCACCATGAGACGTTTAAACTCAGTGCGGAAGCGATGGACGAACCAGCTGCCCGGCTCCGCGCCGCCTTGGCCGGCAAGCCGCCGCAACTTCTGGCGGTTAGCATCGGTCAGACCTTCCGGGTCCCACTGAGAAAAACTACGCCCATGCCGCTCTCCCTCGCAGGCGCCGCAAAGTAGAGGTTGTTCCGCCAGTGGTAGCGAGCGAAGGCGTTTTGATCGAGTACATACGCCCGCCGGCGGAGCTTAACCCATTGTAAAAGGCCGGCATTCCAGCCTCATTTTGGTGAAACTAAGGCTGGCCATTCTGCATCCGCGCCTCTTAGCTTTTTGCAATCAAATTGCTGCATGCAAATCTCGAGCAACTATTCCGGGTTTAATTCTAATTCGGTCTACAAATCGGTGGTCACGCACCATTCGCAGCCCGAAGTTGTGTCAGCTTCCAACTCTTCCACGTCCTCCGGAAATACGCCGCGAAGTGAAGAAGCCGAGTCCGATCAAATGCAGCGCGATGCGCTGAAGCTCCAAGCGGCTCAGCGTGCCGCTGAGCGGACCGCAATTCAGTTGGCTAAAACGCAGGATCTCTGACGGTAAAATTCCGGCCCTCAAACCACCGGCAGCTGAATTCAGATGGTCTGGTTTGCGCAGCGGAAGACTCGACCTTTGCAAAATTACATGGCCCCGCATGTGTCGTAGGTTGATCCATCACGTTGGGAGTTTCCTAGCCGTCGGGGCAATTTGCACGGCACTTATCGGAAAAGCTGCGACCGAAACCGGCGCGGAGCCCGGGCACACCAACCGGCCGATCAATGAAAAATCCCGCTACTTGCGGCAGCATGCGCACAACCGGGGAGTTCTTCGAGCACCAAGTGCCGTTCGTCGCCGGCCTGCCCGCCAACACCGCCGGCGAATCTATCGCCTACGTCTGTGAAAATTTTTCGTGCCAGTTACCCACGAACGATCCAGTCAAACTGGCCGAGTTGCTCACGCGCTCGAGCGGCAGGACGACCGCGGTTAAGTAGCCGCGAAGGTTTGCCAGACGGCCGATTAGTCACGCGGGAAATGGCGCGCCGGACTCACTCTGGAAATTCCGCGACGAGCTCGACCTCAATTACCTGAGCGGGCTCGTAGAGACGGTCGACCTGCACCCAGGTGGCGGCGGGAAAATCCCTTCCGTAAAATTTACGCCGCAGATCGAGATTCGTCTTCAGCGCATCGATCTGGGTCGTATAGATGTTTTCTTTCACTACGCGAGCGTTGTGCACTGAATCTTATATTCGCGTCCCATATTTTGCCCAACTTTGACACGCCAATCCTCAGGTGGTCTATTGCAAACTACAATGCCTGGAGCAAGGCGGCAGTCGTAACGTGCGCCTCATTTCTTTCAG
>JANYDX010000267.1 GCA_025363395.1 Verrucomicrobiota bacterium | reverse complement strand
GGCGATCCGGCCAAGACCCAATCCACCCGCTGGCAGACCGTCGAATGGGCGCGCGAAGCCCAGAAGCGCGGCGCCGGGGAAGTGGTGTTGAATTGCATGAACCAGGACGGCATGCGGCAGGGTTACGATCTCACCCAGCTGCGGCTGGTGCGGGCGGTGCTCACCATTCCCCTCGTCGCCTCCGGCGGCGCCGGCACGCCGGCGCATTTCCGCGACGCCTTCCGCCAAGCCGGCGTGGATGGCGCCCTCGCCGCCTCCGTGTTCCACAAGGGCACCATCAAAATCCCCGATTTGAAAAAACAACTGATCGCCGAAGGCATCCCCATCCGCCCATAAAAGGTCCGCGCCGGACCACGGCGGTGAAAGGTCTACCGCCCAAGCCGCGAAAAATATCTAGCCCATGAAAACACCTAAAATTGACTGGAAGAAAAACAGCGGCCTTGTACCCGCCATCGTGCAGGACGCCGCCACGCTGCAGGTGCTGATGCTCGGCTATATGAATGCCGAGGCGCTCAAGAAAACCCAGCGCAGCAAACGCGTGACATTTTTCAGCCGCAGCAAGAACCGGCTATGGACCAAGGGTGAAACCTCGGGCAATTTTCTGCACCTCGTGAGCCTCGCCGTCGATTGCGACAACGACACCCTGCTCGTCAAAGCCACGGCGGACGGCCCGACCTGCCACCGCGGCACGCCGAGCTGCTTCGGGGATGAAGGCGCCAGGGGCATCGGGTTTCTCGCGCATCTCGAACAGGTGGTGGCGGCCCGGATCAAGAGCAAAGACAAGACCAGCTACACCGTCCGCCTCGCACTCGAAGGAGTGGGCCGCGTTGCGCAGAAAGTCGGTGAGGAGGGCGTGGAAACCGCGCTAGCCGCCGTCATCGCAAACGACAAGGAGTTCACCGGCGAGGCCGCGGATCTGCTCTATCACCTGATCGTCCTGCTGCGGGTGAAGAAACTGTCGCTGACCGACGCCATTGCTGTGCTGGAAAAACGCCACGCGCCCAAGCACTGAGCGGGAAGGAAGCAAGGTGTCGGGGGGAAAGCCCGAGCGAAAAAGCGGTGAATTAGACGCCAGCCGGTTTCGACTGCTCGACTCTCGCGCATGCGGTGGCGGGCAGTTCTACCGGCTGGTTTCTCCAATCCGGTCCAGGATTTTTTCCGGCGAAAGCTGGTGGATGCCCGCCGGCGAATTTCGATCAAGATAGGCCGGCGGCCTCAGTCCCAGCCGGCTCGCCATACAATCCAGGCTCACTTTCAGGGTGCCCAGTCCATAACGCACACTGCGGCGAAAATTGATCGAGGAGGCCTCGGGAAAATACTTGGTGGGACAGGAGATTTCGCCGATTCGGAATCCCCAGTGGTGGCATTGGACGAGCATCTGGTTGTCGAAGAGAAAATCATCGGAGTTGGCCAGCAGCGGCAGGGCTTCAAGTACCTGCCGCGAAAAGGCGCGGTAACCCGTGTGAAACTCCGACAGCTTCTGCCCGATCAAAATATTTTGCACCAGCGTGAGAGCGCGATTAGAGATGTACTTGTAGCGTGGCATGCCGCCGCGGATAGCTCCGTTTCCCAGGATCCGTGATCCGATGGCCACGTCATAGACACCACAAGCCACCATCTGCGCGAGGGCCGGGAGCAGGCGCGGCTCGTACTGGTAATCGGGATGCAGCATGACGACGAGATCCGCGCCGCGCGCGAGGGCGGTCGTGTAGCACGTTTTTTGATTGGCCCCGTAGCCGTGGTTGCGCCGGTGGAAGGCGTAATGAACCCCGAGCCGCCGGACGATCTCCCGGGTCTGATCGGTGCTGCCGTCGTCAACGACGATGATTTCATCGATCAGCGACCGGTCGATCGCCGAGATCGTGCGTTCGATCGTGCGCGCCGCATTGTAAGCGGGAAGCACGATGCAGATTTTGGCGCCGCAAATCATCGGATTGGAAACCAAGGTATCCAAGCACACCGCCAGCCCCGCAAGGCGAAATCCCAACGGCCCACTCCCACTGCCCGCGGAGGCTCCGACGCGAGGCCCATCCGCACCCTTGTCAAAGCCTCACCGGTTCAGCATGCCTTGTTTTGCGCAGCAAGGCGGCTTCCCTTTCCGTTTATCCGCCAGCCGCCTTCGCCGATTTAATGAAACCCAGCCGCAACCCCACTAAATCCCCTCCATCCCGCAAAGACCCGGACTCCGCGCGGATTCCCGACGGCGCAGGTCATGCAGGATCCAATCGGTTCGCAATTTTCGTAACGCAGCTCGCGGCAGACGGACGAGGCCGATTTTGGCTGGGCATTCTTTTATTTCTACTCGTGGCGGGCCTCTTTCTTCCCACGCTCCGGCAGGGCTTCATCACCTACGACGATCCGGTGTATGTGACGAACAACGCCCACGTGACGGGCGGACTGACTGGGGAAAATATGCGGTGGGCATTCCTGAGCACGGAGGCGTCCAACTGGCATCCGCTGACGTGGCTCTCGCACATGGCGGACTGCCAGCTCTACGGCCTTCATCCCTGGGGCCATCATCTCACGAGCCTGCTGTTGCACGCGCTCAACGCCACTCTCCTCTTCGTCGTTTTGCGCCGGATGACTGGCGCGGTCTGGCGCAGCCTGTTTGTCGCCGCACTCTTTGGTCTGCATCCCCTCCACGTCGAATCCGTCGCTTGGATCTCGGAGCGCAAGGATGTGTTGAGCACCACTTTTTGGATGCTGGTCCTTTGGGCGTACGTGCGTCGCGTAGAACTCATCGGAGCCCGAAGCCGGCGGGCGTGGATTTTCCAAGGACTGGCTCTGCTGTTTTCGGCGCTGGGCCTGATGTGCAAATCAATGCTCGTGACCGTCCCCTGCGTTCTCCTGCTTTTGGATTACTGGCCCTTGCACCGCTGGGAATATTTGTCCGCCGGAGCCCGCTGGCGTTTGTTGATGGAAAAAATTCCGTACTTTGCGCTCTCGGCGGCAGCTAGCGCCGTCACTTTTTTGGCGCAGGGCCACGGCGGGACCATGGCCTCAGCGGAAGATTTTCCGTGGCCCGTTCGTCTCGCGAATGCCCTGCTCGCCTATTGCACGTACTTGGGAAAATGCTTTTTCCCGGCCAAGCTCGCGGTGTTTTATCCTTACTTTGCCGAGCAGCCACCCCTCTGGCAGACTGTCCTGGCCGGCCTGTTGCTGGCGGGAATCACGACGGTGGCGGTCTTGCTGCTCAAGCGGCGGCCCTACCTGCTGATCGGGTGGCTCTGGTTTGTGGGCACGCTGGTGCCAGTGATTGGTCTCGTGCAAATCGGCGGGCAGTCGATGGCGGACCGCTACACATACGTACCCTTGATCGGCGTTTTTGTCATGCTGGTCTGGACGGCCGGCGATGCGGCTGCGTTCCTTTCGCGCCAACGGGTCGGGCCAGGCCTGGGCGCGGTGGTGATTCTCAGCGGCTGCGCGGCGCTGACTTTCCGGCAGTTAGGTTTTTGGCAGGACGGCACGCACCTTTTCCGGCATGCCCTCGCGGTCACGGAGAACAACTGGGTCGCGCACGCCAATCTTTCCGCCACCCTCGCCAAGTCTTCTCCCGCCGAAGCCAACGCCGAGCTCCAGGAGACCATGCGCATCATCGCGACCTTCGCCGAAACCCACGATCAAAAGGGGATCGAGCTTCAGCAAACGCCGGAACGTTCGCTGGAAGCGATCGAAGAATTTCGGACTGCCATCCGGATCATGCCCGTCCTCCCCGGTCCGCACTACAATCTGGGCATTGCGCTGGCAAACATTCCCGGACGCATGCCGGAAGCAGTCGAGGAATTCCGCGAAGCCGCGCGCCTCAAACCCGACTTTGCCGATGCCCACTATAACCTCGGCGTCGCACTGGCCAGCGTTCCCGGACGGAATGAGGAAGCAATCGCCGCATTCGAGTCAGCCCTGAAAGCCAAGCCTGACCTGGAGCAGGCCCGCAGCATGATCGAACGCCTGAGGAGTGGTGCGCCGTAGTTGGACGACTCCTGTTTTGGGCCGACCGCCTGGAATCAAAAGGAATGTACTGCGAGTCGCGCCCGACGTTATTTTTTTGGCTCTTCCCCGAGCGTGCCCGTGAGCTTGAAGCGGATTTTGACTTCGGGATCGACCTTCAAGAGCAGTGCAGTCCGAATGATTTTCAAATTCCACGTGCGGTAATCGATCGTGGTTTCGCCGGTGACGATATAGCTGCCGTCCGTGCGCACGATGTTGACGGGAAATTCCACGCGTTCCGTCACGTCATGAAAAATCAGCCGGCCCGACGCCTGACCCTGACCGTCGGGAGTGACCGCGAGATTGCCCAGTTCAAAGCGGCCTTGAGGCGCGCCGCCGCCGAGCCATTCGATCATCTTGGTGTCCCGCTCCGGCTTGCCGGTCTTGAGATCAGCGAACTTGAAACTGAAAACCGCACCCTTGATTTTTCCGGCATCGTCCACGGTGACCTTTGCGTCGTAGGCGTCCAGGTGCGCAGTGAAATTCACGGTGGCATCCACGTCCACGTCGATGAAACTACGGCCCGGATCAATTTTGAGCGGTCGATCCGCGGCCAGCAGGGGGAGAGGAAAAAGCAGGAGCGGGATCAGCAGTCGGAAGGCTTTCATAGGAGTGAAGGTAGTACCGGAATCGGACCGCAAACCAGTCTTGAAGTGCCGTGGGGCGGCTTGCACGAATCAAATTCGGCCCGCAAGCCGCCTGCTGGTCAAGCCTGGGGAAAAGGCCGAACAGAATCGGGCCGGGTAGGCGCGCTGCACGACGACCGGGGCAAGTTCGTTTTGTGGGCGAGGTGTCCTCACCCCCTGATTTGGCATTGCAGCACGTGCCTCACGGAGTGAGGGCACCCGCCCACCCCCAAGCTCCACCGAGTTGTTTCAAGCGGACCTGGTGTGTTGGGATCGCGGCATAAAGCCGCTTGTGTTTCCTACAACCAAGGCGAGAGCCGTTTTTTATCCGCGGCCGCCGCGCAGGAGGACCACGTTGGCCAGATCGTTTTTTTCGAATTCCTTCCAGTAGCCTTCCTCGATCTTTTTGAGTTTTTCGTCGGTGGTTGGGGGGCGTTCCACCCGGGGTGTATCGATGGTCCGCCGGCCCTCTTGACCAGCCAGGTCTCGGTCGGCCAACCGGGCAACCAACTCATGCCAAAAAACATCATTCTGAAATTCATTCTGCAGGTCGCGCACCCGGTCTTCCTCCGACAGTTTGGCCGCCGGCTGCAAGGTGCCATCCTCGCGTTTTTCCACCAAATCGGCGCAGCCCGCTTCGGTGGCCATCCCAAGAAGCTTCTGGTCAAAATCAAAGTAGCCCTTGGCCCCCGTCGTATCTTCGCCCTGATAACCGGTGACCGCCCACATGCCCAAATGCACGAGTTCGAGGAGCTGGCGATATTCCTTCGCCGTAAAAGAGACTTTCATAACCGCTCACGGTTGCCCGTGCGGGCCGGCTCGCAAGCGCGAAGTGCGCGGGACAAATTAGCGCGCGTTCGCGTCGCTCGTCGGAGGCTCGACTTCCAAGGGTGTCAGACACGGGCGGGGGGCGGCATACCACTTCCATTCGATCAGCCTCCGGGTGAGTTTAAATGCGACGGCCTGATGAACGACCATTTCGACCGCTGCGCCGTCCTGCATGGCTGGCCGGAATTTCCATTTGCGGGCAGCCTGTACTGCCGCCTCCCCGAAACTTTCGTGGGAGGACTGCAATACCAGCACCTCCTTCACCTCGCCCTTGCTGCCCACGCGCAGCTGTAAAATGGCCCCGCCCGTTGTTTTGCTCTCGAGCATTTTTGGCGGATAGGTCGGACTAAAAGAGATCCGCAACACCGGTAACGGTCCTTGTTGGGCTTCCGCGCCCCCATCGCCTTGTACGGGAAAAAACAGCGGAGCCGACTCGTGATATTTGACCGGCGCTCCATTTTCGGAACGCACGGGCCGCGTCATTTTCAGAGCGGCATCCCGCGCGATTTCATCCAGGATTTTATTACCGGATTCACTGACCGTGGCATTCTCCACCGCGCCGGTCTCGCCGACCGCGAGATCGAGCGTCACCGTGTATCCACTTTTCCCGGCGGATTGACCCGATTCCGCGCCACCAAGCGGGCCCGCCGCGCAAAGCAGCGCCAGCAAACTGAAGGAAAGAACGGCTGCGCTTAAGTATGATTTCATGGTGCAGAGGCGGATGGGCAAAGGGTCGGTCATCCTCGGCGCATGATGAATCCCTGGTTGCGCTCCGGTAACGCAGGAGGTCCCAACCTGTCGGCCGGACTTCGCTACGCCGGGATAACAGGACGCCGAACTGCGGTTATTTGCAAACCCGAGCTGGTGAATTTATGGTCAAGAAATCACTCTTTGGGCGGCTTAAATCCAACGGGAATAGCGACCTTCACATCCACCGGCTCGCCTTTTCTCGTCGGCCGCTCAAAGACCCATTGGCTCAGCGCCGTGACCGCCGCCCAGCCAAATTCGTCGCGGGAGGACGAGACAATATGCGGCAGTCTGACGCGGCCGTCGCGATCGACGATAAATTCGATTTTGACCTGTCCGTCGGGTTTCTCCCCCAACAAAGCCTGCGGATATTTGGGCTGGAGACGCCAAAGGGGGCGAAGCGGCACATCCAATCCCCCGGCACCGCCAACCCCCGCTCCGCCGGGTTGCATCGCCAACGCGAGCCGGTTTACGTCACCACTCGAGGGTGGGACAAACCGGTAGGCCACCACCAGTTTCGCTTCGCTTGGTCGGACTGTTAAAAGCGCCGGCTCGAAGGTCCAGGCTTCCACCGCGGCGACGAGCGCCGAACCAAATTCCGGCCGAGAAGCTTCCCGCAGCAACACGTCGGTGGTCGCCCCTTGATCCGTCACCGTAAACTCCACCGTCGCGGAACCCGCTTCTCCGGAGAGCAGAAACTCGCGGGGATAAACCGGCTCAGGTAACACCGTCGCCAAGGGCATTTGCCGGAATTTGTCGGGATCGGTCACGGTGATCTGGTTCAAAGCGAGCTGCTCGGTCCGAGTCGCGCCCTCAGTCTCGAACTCCATCTCACCTTGGATGCCCGCGGCTTTTAGCGCCAGCGGTCCTTGTTGCGCGGGCTCGAAACGGTATTTTTCCAAAGCCAGCACCGCCTCGTGCACAAACGCCGCATGCGAGGCCCAGAGCACTTTGGGTCCGCTGGTTGTGCCGTCCGCTTCGACCGTGAATTCCAAGACAACCTGTCCGGGTAGTTTTCGGTTGGCCAATTCCGCGGGATAATCCGGTGCCGGAGAAACGTTCAGCTTCGGTTTCGTGACCGGCAAAGTCCGAATGCGCAGCCCAGGCGGAGGCCCGGCCGGGGGTTTTTTTTGCGGCAATGGCGCCAGTTTGAACCCCACCGCAGCCTGCATCCCACTGGCAGCGGGTTTGCCTTCGACTGTCGCCGAGACAAAGACCCAGCGCTGCACGGCGGCCAGCGCGCTGGCGTTAAACCGTTCATCGGTGGATTTTTTCACGCTGGCGCGCGACACATGGCCGTCCGCTTCCGCGACAAATTCCACCATCACCTCACCCTCGAGCTTCGCTTGCCGGGCAGCCTCGGGATATTCCGGCTGCACCCATTCGCGCAGGATCGCATCATCAAAATCTCCGCGCAATGGCGGAGGAGTTTGCGCGCTGAGCCGGGCCCAACCCAGCATCGAGCTGCTCAAGATCAAAATCCAACGGATGATTTCACGCATGAGAAAAAGCATATCGGGTGATGGATGTCCTGAGGCGCCGCGCCCGACGATCCTCACGGTTTGGCCTCCACCGTGGCATTCGCTGGCTCGACCTTGAACTCAATCGGCACACGAGCTTGGGTTGTCACTGGTTTCCCTTTCTTTTTTGGCGGCTCAAAGCGCCACGCCGCCACTGCTTGCGCCGCCGCGTAACCGAACTCCGGCGCCGAGCCCGATACAATCTTCGGCAGCTGGGCATCCCCTTCACTATCGATAAAAAATTCGATCACCGCACTACCGCGCGGGCCCGCTTTGGACAACGCCAGGGGATAAATCGGCGGTCGCTGAGAAATCGGTTTCAGCGGCTGGTCAAGCTCGGTGGCCGCGATGATTTTTTCCGGATGATTTTTAAGTATCATCAAAATATCCCGCGCGGAAAAAGTCACCGGTACATCGCCTTCACCACTCACCTTGAATTCATGCTCGAGCGACAGAGCGGCGAAGACCGGCGTGCCATCCTTCTTTTTGGGCGGAGTGAAATACCAAGCCTCAATCATGGCCAGCGACGCCAGTCCCATCTCCGGCGTCGTGGCCTGAATCACTTTGGCTTCAACCACCCTGCCCGTGGGGCCCACGATAAAATTTATCAGCGTGCGGCCATCCACTTTCCCTTCGAGCGCAGCCAACGGATAGACGGGAAAGGCGGTCCGCGCGGGCTGCGGGGCTTCGTCCCACCGCAATTTAGGCGGCAGACTGGAATGATTTTTCCCCTTGGCGATCCGCCAGAAACCTCCGGCCTGATCACTCCCGCGCATGGAAAAAACAATTTTCTGCTGAGCCGTGACATTCACCGGATGTCCGTCTTTCAAGCCTGGAGTAAATTTCCACGCGCGCACGGCATCAATCGCCGGGCGCTCAAACGCCGGATTGTTTGATTTCACCACGTACACATTCCGCACCTGCCCTTCGGTCGTGATCTCAAGGAGAACCGTTACCGCACCCTCCACCGCAGCGCGCGCCTGATTGTACGGGTAGACCGGATCCACGCGCTTCAAAGGCTTGGGCGGAACGTCATACGGCGGCTCGGGAACCTCTGCCGCTTTGTCCTGCCCCGGCGCAGCGGACGCCAAATTCACCGTAGCAAGGATGGAGAGAAGCAATAGGATCTTTAAAACCATGAATGTAGGAATCGGCCCGCTTTCCTTAATTTGCCCGATCATCGTCTCGTGGCAAGCGGCGAAGGTTCGGCGTGGTGCGCCGCTCTCTTCCTTTTTCACCGCCCATCCGCTTTACCTACGCCAAGTGCCCGCCGCTTACTTGCCGACGGGCTTCTCCTCCGCCTTCGCAGGCGCCGGATCGGGCTGGGGCGGCAGGGTCCGGTGCACCACCGCGTAACTTCCGAGTGCCGGACGGGGCGTGAACCGCCATTTCCAATCAGCGCGCAACACATCCGTTTCAAAGCTGAGCGCGATCCGCCAGCGCGAGGTGACCGGCACGCCGTCTTTCTTGGCGGGGTTGAACACCCATTGTTTCACCGCCGCAATGGCCGCCTCTTCAAACGCCGGATTGGAACTGCGCAGGACATTGTACGCCGTGACGGCGCCATCGGCGCCAATCATAAGCTCAAAAATGACTCCGCCCACTTCTCCCTTTGCCGCCAGTTCCGGCGGATAAATGGGTTGTACCGCGCTGCGAATGCTGGGCTTGGGCGCGTTATTTGCCTCGGGGCCCTCGTCGTTTTCCACCGTAAATACATACGGCGCCCGCGCCGTGTATTTGACCGCGTGCCCGTCTTTCAGTCGGGGAGCCAGTTTTGTGGCCCGAGCGGTCTCCATGGCCATGCGGTCGAGAATATGATCAGCCGACGTGTCGTCGGAACTCACGATCACCGCATCTTCCACCGTCCCCGCCTCGGCAATCTTCAGATCTAACACCACCTTGTAACCGATCTTCCCTTCCACCGCAGTTTCCGCGGCGGACAAGCAAAGGGCGAAGCCAAATGAAAAGGCGAGTGAGGTGAGGAGACGTCGGGTATTCATGAAAGCGTAATAAAGTGGGATTGGGTGGCTCACATTGACGATCAATGCCCCGGCGACAAGCCCGCATCACGTTATCGAACGCCAGCATTGACCGCAGCCCCCGGAAGCGTTGACTCACCGGTCCGCTCGGTGCTTGCCGCCAGCGCCCTCATCGCATACACGCCTCTTTCCTATGTCCAGTCCCACCGAACCAGCCCACCTCATGGAATCCCTCGTTTCCCTCGCGAAACGCCGCGGCTTCATCTACGCGTCCTCCGAAATCTACGGCGGCCTCAACGGTTTTTTTGATTACGGCCCTCTCGGCGTCGAGCTGAAGCGCAATATCCGCGACTGCTGGTGGCGCGACATGGTCCACCGCCGCGACGATGTCGTCGGGATCGAGACGTCCATCATCATGCACCCGAAAGTCTGGGAAGCCTCCGGTCACGTCGCCGGCTTCACCGACCCCCTCGTGGATTGCAGGGTAAGCAAACAGCGGTATCGGGCGGATCAGTTGTTTTTCTCGCCGGTCGTGATTGACGGCAAAACCGTCGGCTATGTGTCGGCTCTCGAAAGCGAAAACACCGCGGGGGAACTCCAGACTGCCGCCGAATCTTTCAAACGCAAAAAAGCCCTGCAAGGAGCCCTCGCCCCAGTCGTGGCAAAAGACATGACCGAAGCCCGCGAGGAGGAAATCGTCCTCATCCCCTCCCCGGCAACGGGCGAACCCGGCAGTCTGACTCCGCCCCGCGCCTTCAACATGATGTTCCAGACGAACGTCGGCGCAATGAGCGACGCCTCGTCCGTCGCCTACCTCCGCCCCGAAACCGCGCAGGGCATGTTCGTCGATTTCAAGAACGTCGTCGACACCACGCGTGTCAAACTCCCGTTTGGCATCGCGCAAATCGGCAAGTCGTTCCGCAACGAGATCACCCCGCGCAACTTCATCTTCCGCTCCCGCGAGTTCGAGCAGATGGAAATGGAATATTTTATCCACGAGGACGCCGACTGGGCCAAGGTCCACGAGGAATGGATCGTCTGGTGCGAGACCTGGCTCAAGAGCATCGGTCTGCCCGACAGCCATCTCTCCCGTTTCACCCACCCGAAGGAGAAGCTCGCATTCTACTCGCGCGGCACCGTGGACATCATGTTCAAGTACCCGTTCGGCGTGCAGGAACTCTGGGGCATCGCCGCCCGCGGCAGCTACGATCTCACGCAACACGCCAACGCCAGCGGCAAACCGCAGGAGCTGTTTGACGAGGCCAGCAAGAAGAAATTTGTCCCGCATGTCATCGAGCCGGCCGTCGGGGTTGACCGCATTTTCCTGGCCGTGCTGGCCGCCGGCTACGCCGAGGAGGACGTCACCGACGAAAAGGGTAACGTGGAAAAACGCACCGTGCTGCGCCTGTCGCCGCGCCTCGCGCCGGTCAAGGTGGCCGTGCTGCCGCTGCTCAAGAACAAGGAGCAGCTCACCAACCGCGCCAAGGCGCTCTACGCGAAACTCCGCCGCAACTACGCGGTGCAATACGACGATGCGGCGCCATCGGCAAACGCTACCGCCGGCAGGACGAGGCCGGCACGCCGTGGTGCGTGACCATCGATTTCGACACGATCGAGAAAGAGGGCGACACCTTCACGCTCCGCGAACGCGATTCGATGAAACAAACGCGAATCACCGAGTCCGAGCTCTTCGCCTTGCTCGCCGAGCACGTTTATTGAAACGGAACCCGCGGGTCCGCCCGCTTCCCGTCAAATAAATCCTCCCTCTCCCTCCCACTCGCATGTGCGCTAAACCACGCCTGCCGATTATGCGCAGCGTCAAGACTCCGGACGCGCTCCGGGCGCTCCGCGCGTGGATCGACGAGCTTGACCCCACCACGCGCGAACGCGGCGAAACTTATTACGCCAACCTGCAGGTCGAGGATGTGTGGGCCGACGCCGACCACTACGTCGAAGCGCGCGTAACCGGCAGCGAGCTTTACTCGGTCAAATTATTCTACACCCGCGGCCGGTGGGATTCGCGCTGCTCCTGCCCGGTCAAAGTCAGTTGCAAACACGGCTGCGCGGCCGCCCTCGCGTGGCTCGCCGACATCGACGTGCCGGTCAGCCTCGAAGACCCGGCCCCGGCACCCGCTCCCGCCACGGCGAAATCCGCGCGCACCGCCCAGAAAAAAACCACCTTCCGCCATCAATGGGAACCGGTCCTCGCGGAAAAACTCGGCCGGCCGCTCACCGAAACCGAGGGCCGCGAGCTCGCGAGTCTCGCCGCGCTGTTCGCCGATTTTGTGCAGGCCCACGGCACCCTCTATCCGGACGCGATTCTGCGCCACGGCTTCAAACATGAGTCGCTCGCGGGCGCACCGAAGTACCTGCCGGCTTTCCCGGACTGGTGGGATCACGCCAACATCCCGGCCGATCCGTGGGCGCTCTGGCAATACCTCGCCTACGATTACGAACTCGCCGGTCGCGAAATCCCCGCGGTGTTCCGTCCGCTGACGGACACGAAAGCCGTTCACACCGCGATCCACCATCGCCTGGTGCAGAAGGAACTCACGCTCTGGCATCGCGCCCTTGATCCCGTCACGCCGGTCATCGCGAGTCCCACCGCCGAGATCGCCGGATTGCGCGCCCGCATCACGCCCACCGGCGGCCTGGTCATCGAGGTCCGCACCACTGGCGGCAAACCCTGGAAGGTGCCCGCGCACAAATGGTTCAAGGCCCTGCGCAATGCGCGTCCCGCCGATTTCGAACACCTCCCCGCCGCCGAAGCGGCGCTGGGCGTCGCCCTGACCACCGAGTGTCTCGGTGGTCTCTACGATATTTTTTCCCAGCCTCCACTCCCGGCGGAAGCCGCGAGGAATTTGCTTCGCACCACGGCGGCGCGCGGCGCGATCGTGCTTCCAAACGGCCAGCCTTTTGTCGTCGAACCGGAACCGCTCGTGCCCGAGGCGACTCTTTCCAGCATCACCCCCGATCAGCTCGACCTGCGCCTCGTCGCACCTGACGGCCGCACGGTTTCACACCCCTTGGTCGTGACGCTGCATCCGGAGCCGCTGTATTTGTTCGATGGACGCGTGTGGCGCGGCCCGCCGCCGGCACCCTCGAAACAACTTCCCACGTCCGCCCTCGGCGACGCCCGCATCATGGGTCGCCTCCGCGCAGCCGGTCTGCGCCTGCCGTCCTCCCTCGAGGTGAAAGTCCGGCGCGTCATGCTTCGTCCCTCGCTGAAATGCTGGCTCTCGGAAACCACGTCCGAATACGATGCGGTGCATTTTCACGCGCAGCTGACCGCCCGCGCCGATGATCTCGCCTGCGAACAACAGTGGACCGGAACCGGCTGGCAATGGAGCAAGGACAACGCCCCGGCTCCGCGCAATGCGGACGACCCGTTGCTCGAATTCGACCTCGGCGCCGGACTCGCCGTGAGCGCGCGTTTCGCCGACTTCCGCCTGATCTGGCAGAATGGGACCGGGGAGTGGACGCGTTACGTCACGAAGAATTTTCCCGACGAATTTCTGGCCTGGCACGCCGCGCTGCCTCCGGGTCTCGCCATCGATGCTTCGCTCGAACTGGCCGGCCTGCTCGGACCGCCGCTGCGCGCCAGCGTGGAAATTTCCGCCGCTCCCGCCGAGGGTGCCGCCCACCGCGACTGGTTTGATCTCACCGTCGCGCTGCGCGTCGAGGACACCACGCTCACGGCCGACGAACTCGCCCTGCTCCTGAAAGCCCGCGGCAAATGGGTGCGCCTGGCGAAACATGGCTGGCGCCGCCTCGAACTCGACCACAGTCCCGCGGGCGATCCCGCCGCCGCTGCGCTCGCGCGGCTCGGTCTGCATGCGGAAGACGTGCTCGCCGGTGGCCGTCCCGCCACGCACCGCCTCCACGCGCTCCAGCTCGCCGCCGAAGCGGAAGCCTTCGCCGCGCGCGATGCCGCGTTGGTCGGCCGGTTGCGCGAACGCGCCGCCGCCATCATCGCCCTGCCGCCAGCGGAACTTCCCACAAGTTTGCGCGCCACGTTGCGGCCTTACCAAAAGGAAGGCTTTCAATTCCTCGCTCATCTCTCCGCCCACGGCTTTGGCGGCGTGCTCGCCGACGACATGGGCCTGGGCAAAACCGTCCAGGCACTCGCGTGGCTGCTCCACCTCGCTGACAGCCTTGGCCAACAGGCCGCCACGAGCGGACGCACCACGCCGTTTCGTGCCCTCATCGTCTGCCCAAAGAGCGTGATGCATGGCTGGCTCACGGAAACGGAACGCTTTGCGCCCACGTTGACCGCGCTCTCCTACACGCCCACGCACGCTTATGCGCGCCGGATGCCCGGACCAGCCGACGGTCCCGCGCTCATCGTCGTCAACTACACCCAGCTCCGCCTGCAACCCGACTGGTTCAAGTCGCACACGTGGGACGCGGTGGTGCTCGACGAGGCTCAATTCGTCAAAAATCCCTCGAGTCAGACCGCGGTCATCGCACGCACGCTGCACACCGCCCACCGCCTCGCGCTCACCGGTACGCCGATTGAAAACCGGTTGCTCGATTTGTGGAGCCTGTTCGCCTTTGCCCAGCCCGGGTTGCTCGGCGCGCAGGCGTCGTTCCGCCGGCAGTACCCAGTTGAGGATCCGTCGGCGACTTCGCGCCTTCACCGCCGCGTCCGCCATTTTCTCCTGCGCCGTACCAAGGCCCAGGTCGCGCCCGAACTTCCACCGCGCACCGAGGATGAGATCGTCGTCGATCTCGAGGGACCGCAGCGCCTGTTGTACGACGCCGAGTTGAAACGCGCCCGCGCGCAGCTGCTCGGCATTGAGACCAACAAGGCGCTCGACGGCGTGCGTTTCAACGTCCTCGCGAGCCTGCTCCGCCTCCGCCAGATCTGCTGTCACGCCGCGCTCATCAGCGATGCGCACGACGAAATGCCCAGCGCCAAACTGGACGCGCTACTCGAACGCCTCGAGGAACTCCGCGACGAGGGCCAGCAAGTGCTCGTGTTCAGCCAGTTCGTCAGCCTGCTCGAACTGATCCGTCCCCGGCTCGCCGCAGCCGAAATCAAGTACCTGATACTGACCGGCCAGACGGAAAACCGCGCTGAACTCGTGGAAAAATTCCAAGCCGACAAAAGCCAGACCGTGTTTTTGCTCTCGTTGAAAGCCGCCGGCTTCGGTCTTAACCTGACGGCGGCGAGCTACGTGATCTTGTGTGACCCATGGTGGAATCCCGCCGTGGAAGCGCAGGCGATCGACCGCACGCACCGCATCGGCCAGACGCAGCCCGTCGTGGCGTACCGGCTCGTCGCCGCTGACACGGTGGAGCAAAAAATTCTCGCGATGCAGCGCGAAAAATCCGCCCTCGCCTCCGCCGTGGTGCAGGAAGACTCCCTCGCCAACGTCCTCGACCTCGACAGCCTGCGCCAGATTTTGAGCTGAACGCAGTCTCGCAGTCTTACGCCTTGTTTCCTCTTGTAGGGCCGGTGCCCTTGCGGCCGTCTGGGAACGAGGCAGGGAGCAGCGCGCGGCGTCATTTGCTTGAATCCCGATCTGGTGAAGACACCGTCTGGGTGCATTGACGGCGCGATCACCCACGAAATTTGTCACTTGCAGCCTCCGCACCACGAGAGGGCTTTTTTCCGGCTGCTGGACCAACTCTTTCCGAATTGGAATTCGTTGAAAGCGCGGCTGGTCGCAGCTGAAATCTAACTTTGCCCTTCATTCACATAGCTTGATGTTCAGTCACACTATGGAGAAACAACCCGAGTTTCTTTTTCCGGAAGGACCGGCGGCTTCGGTCGAGCTGCCGGATCCGCGCGCGGGATTTTATGGCGAAGTGGCTGAACTCTGGCACCTGCCGCTCGGCCAGCGCGTACGCGTGCTGCTTAAAAGTCACGATCTCCCAGAAGTCTCGGGCCTCCTCGAACTCGAGCGTGCGCCCGATCTGCCGCTCAACCCACGGGAACCACTGCAACTTTCTGTCGGCGGAATCAGGTTTGGCAGCACGCAGGTGAACTCGTGGACCCTGATTGGTTAATCATCGGCCGTCCTTGTATTCGATAGCTTGCAAGCACAGTTCTCCGCCTGACGGACCGGAACGCCCTTCTGCTACAAAATCAATCCCGTCCCTACTGAAGGCCCGTCTTCACACGGGTGTCTTTCGTTTGCTTAATTAAGATTCTTTTTAATTAAGGATGAAGCTTTATCCTTAATTAACGCTTCTCTTGATTAAGGATAGTGGCTTAAAATTAATCATGGAACGCGGCCCAACGGGTTATCCAACCCCTATTTCCTTTGTCGGTGAACGGTGCACCGCGTTTGTGCCCAAGCCCTTGCCGCCTGCGCCGGCCTTGCTATGGGACGACGCCCTGCACGATATCGCCCACAAAGCAGGAGTTGCTTTAGGCCGGCTGGCTGGCGTGACCGGCCTTTTGCCGGATTCCCAGCTCTTCCTTTATTCCTATGTGCGCAAAGAGGCCGTACTCTCTTCGCAAATCGAAGGAACCCAATCCTCTCTATCCGAACTGCTTTTATTCGAAAACGACGCAGCGACCGGCGTGCCGTTGGACGACGTGGTGGAAGTATCCAATTACGTCGCCGCGATGGAGCACGGTCTGAAGCGCTTGAAAGACGGTTTCCCTCTCTCTCTCCGTTTGCTCCGTGAAGTTCACGGCGTGTTGTTGGCCAAAGGACGCGGCAGTGAAAAACAGCCCGGGGAGTTTCGCACTTCGCAAAATTGGATCGGTGGCTCACGACCGGGCAACGCTCTGTTCGTCCCGCCGCCACCCGATCAAGTGATCGAGTGCATGGGCGCACTTGAGCTGTTTTTGCACAACAGATCCGTGCCCACCCTGGTGCGGGCAGGTCTGGCACACGCCCAATTCCAAACGATCCACCCCTTTCTCGATGGCAACGGCCGCACCGGACGGCTTCTCGTAACGCTGCTGCTCTGTAACGACGGCATGCTCATGCAGCCGCTGCTCTACCTGAGCCTTTATCTTAAACGAAACCGAGCCGCCTACTACGACTTGCTTCAACGCGTGCGCACCCACGGCGACTGGGAAGCGTGGCTGGATTTCTTTCTGCGCGGAGTCGAGGAAACGGCCAACCAAGCCGCTGAAACCGCCGCGCGCTTGATTCAACTTTTCCAGAAAGACCGCGCCCGCCTGCACTCCCTTGGCCGCAAAAGCCGGTCGGCACTCAAGCTGCAGGAAATCCTGCAAAAAAATCCGGTCACTACCGTAACCCGGCTTGTCGGAAAATTTGGCTTTAGCGCCCCGACCGCCAACTCCGCACTCCGGCTGCTCGTCGCAGAAGGTCTCGTCCGTGAGATCACCGGACAGAAACGCCACCGCGTTTTCGCTTATCAAGAATACCTTCGTACGCTCAACGAAGGGACCGAGCTCCCGACAAGTACGCGTGCGGTTGAAAGGTCACGATCTCCCTGAATTCTGGGGCCGTCCGGAGCTCCACCGGGCGCCCGATCTGCCGCTCAACCCGCGGAGCCGCTGCAACTTTCTGTCGGCGGAATCACGTTTCTCAGCACGCAGGTGAACTCATGGAGCCTGATTGAATAGGCGGAGCACCGCAATTGATTCCAAGGCGAAAGGCGGTCCACTTTTTAGATCAACTGAGTGAAGCGAATGCTATTTAGTTTACCAATGCATCGAGGCTGGCACGCCCGGCGATCACGTCTATTTCCAAATTACGGTGCGACCGAAGGGGCTTGTAGTTTCGCGGCGTACTGTTCGACGATTTTCCCCGAAACAATAAAGCGCCACTTGTCGGCTTCGGTTCGCAAGGAAAGGTGGGCCGTTTTCGATTTCCCCTCGGCATCGACCAGTTGAGCCGAAATTTTCGCGTCGGTCGGGGTTCCAGATTCCGTCCAAATTCTCGCGCTGCCGAGTGGCACATCCTTGGCGACCAAGAGTGCGATGAGTCGCTGTGGCGTGGCCAGTTCCCGTTGCATGGTAGCGGGGAGGTTTGCAAAAATGGCTTCCGCCTTGATCCGTGCCTCAGGATCGAAGGCCAGCAGGCTCGCGAGGGTCTCGACGTCACCCCCGACACCGGCCCAAAGCGCGGTTTCGAAAGCCGCATCGGGCGTGGCCTCACCGACGTTTTTCCAAAGGTTAGCGGAAACTGCGACATCCTTCATCGATGGCAGGATTGGGTTGAGTTTCGTTCCCGCCGGAGGTCGGTCGGTTGTGGCGCGAGCGATTGTCTCCGCCCGACGTTTCATGGTTTCGATCTCAGCGCGCAAGGTCTCCACGGCATTCCGCTCCACGCGCAATTGTTCCAATTCCTCGCCCGATACTTGATTTGCGCCCAACTTCTGCGCTTCGGCATTTAAACGTGTCCGTATCGTGCCTGCCGCGTGCTGCTGCGTAATTTCGCCGCGAAGCTTAGCGGCGGTGCGGCGTTGCCATCCAAGGACAACAAACGCGACCACAAGCAGCATCAAAATTAAAGCGAAGCCCCATCGATTCGTGCGCATGTTAAAACCAGTCCGCATCAGCCGTGCTATCGAGATTATATTCGATCAGCTGGCTGACCTTCGTCTTCACCATTTGTCCGCCTTTGCGGCCGGGGTCAAATTGCCAGCGATTCACGGCCAAGACCGCCGAGGCTTCAAACTCGCGCCGACTTGATTGCAGCACATGCGCATCCGAAACCTTGCCCGTCGCATCAATCAGAAATTCAACGAGGACATTTCCACCAATGCCTGCCCGGGACATGTCATACGGATAAGTGGGCGAAACAGGCCGAACTAGCTGGGGTTTCTGATCAAGCTGGGCGATGTCGTATATTTCACCCGGGATCGGAACGGCTTGGGTCACGGCAGGCGGTTTTGTCGCGGCTCGCGCATTCGTCTGCAGTCGTTCCTGCACAGCTGCCGCTTCATCGCGCAAGCGGACCAATTCAGCGTCATCGACGCGAAGTGACGCGGCCTCGCTGGCGGCGCGGGCGAGTTGGCGGTTCGACTCCCGCAGCTGGGAAATTTCCGCACTGGGTTGCTGCATGCTGGCGAGTTCATGCCGCAAAGCCGCGTTGCCTTTTTCCTGCACGACATACGCCCCGGCGCCGGCTAGGACGACCGTGGCGGCAATTCCGATCTGCAATTTGGTCAGGCTCATAAAGGTCAACGTTGCGGCCGTGGTCCCGGTGACGGCCGCGCCAGCAAGCGCCGCACCGGTCACGGTGAGCGCCAGTCCGGCTGGTGCCGCGACGACCGCTTGGTTGGCCAAGGCGAGTGCCAGCGCGGCGGCGGTCGAAGTCACCCCGCGTCGCGCGAGCAAAGCGCGCAATTTGTCCACGGCCCGGTCCACCCGCATCCGCGCGGCGTTGTCCGAGAGCGCGAGCTTTTCGCCCACCTGGGCAAAATCGCGGCCTTCCAGATAACGCAACAAAATCGCATCGCGGTCGCGTTCGCTCAATTCACTCAGTGCTTGGTCAAGCACCGGACGCACCCGTTCCCAGTCCAGCGAAGCGGACAGATCTGATGAAGATATTTCTTGCATGGATTGTGCCTCCTGTTCGCGGAAACGGCGGCGCTGTTCGCCGCGCACGAGCTTGGCCGCGGCAAAGCGAGTGCTGGTGAACAGCCACCCCGCGAGCACCCGGTGATTCGCCAGCGACGACCCCTTGCGGGCGAGATCGGTGAACACCACCTGCGTCACGTCCTGCGCAAGATGGACGTCGCCGTTCACCTGCCGCAGTGCCGCCGAGTAAACCAGGTTCACATGCCGGCGCACCAGTTCGGCAAAATCGCTTTCGGAGCGATGGTGCGCGTAACCCTGCAACAAGGTGGCGTCGTCATTCATGGCAGTGTCATCATAGCACCCGCCGATCTAAAAACCGCACACAATCTTTTTGCGCGTTTCAAACTAGATCTCTGGACGATCTACCACGCCCAGCCGTAAAAATTCCTCCCTGGGCCATCGGCCTCAACCGGGGCGGCTACATTTGAGCCGAAGCAACCTTGTGGAATTGGACCACGCAACCAAATGAACCATAATTCCAGCGCGAAGCCGTTAATGATGATCTACGGGGTCGTGCCTGGGCTCGCGCTGCTCCTCTGCAGCTGTCGTCACCTGTCAGCGCCTCCATCTACCTCCGCCGGGACAAGTTCATTTGTTTTTGTCGAACCTCCACCGGTGAAACCCCGGATGGCGTCCACCGACGAGCCACTCATCGAGGACTCTTTTCTGGTGGAACCGGATTACTTTGTGGAAGCGAAGCCCCTCGAACCGTTGAGCATGCCCCTCTATCCGCCCAAGGCTTTGTCCGGCAAGGCGGGTTTGGTCACCGTCGGGGTGAGGATGATGATTGACGCTGAAGGTCAGGTGGTCGACGTGGGCCCGAGCCTGTTGACCTTTTCAACTCCGAGCCGCTACTCGGAAGAATTTCAGAATGCCGTGCGAACTGCCGTGATGAGATGGCGCTTCCGCCCGGCTCAACGTTCCAAAGCGAGACCCAATCCAACGGGGGCAGGCGGCCCGGCGGAAGAACTCCACTGGGAAAACACCGAAACTTATTTCGATCTGACCTTCACTTTCACTTCTTCGGGAACGGTGGGATCAGGAGCAGCCCACAAATAGAAGGACCCAGCGTCATCGCTCTCGACTGCCTGTGGGCGCTTGTGCTTTAAAGCCCGGCTTCGCTCCCGGCGGAATACGCCTCCCCATGCAAAATCATCAACTCAGCCTGCCGCCCAGCTGGAGAGGTCTCTTCTCCGACCGCTATCGTGAAGCGGATTTCCAGGCACTGCTCGGGGCGGTTAACCAACGATACGATCAGGAAACCGTCTTCCCGCTGAAGGAACATGTTTTTCGCGCGCTGGAGTTGGTGCCCCCGGAAGCGGTGAAAATCGTGGTCGTCGGACAGGATCCTTATCCGACTCCAGGAAACGCGCATGGCCTGTCCTTTTCCGTGGATGGCACGGCGAAAATCCCCGCTTCATTGAAAACAATTTTTGCGGAGCTGGAACGCAGCATCGATGGCTGGGTGAAACCCGCCAGCGGAGATTTGCAGGCTTGGGCGGAGCAGGGGGTGCTTCTGCTCAACTCGATCCTCACCGTGCGCAGCCGGGAACCGTTGAGTCATGCGGGGATTGGCTGGGAGAAATTCACACGGGCCGTCCTGCAACACGCCCAGGAGCGCGCCAGCTTCATCGTTTTCATTTTGTGGGGCGCCAAGGCGGCGGCCATCGCCGATCCGATCATCTATCCAAGCAAGCACCTGGTCCTGCGGGGCAGCCATCCCTCACGCATGGCGCAAAACCGGATGCCGCCCGATCGAAAATTTGTGGGCAACGCTCATTTCGTCGAAGCCAACCGCCTCCTCGTTGCAAGAGGACGCCCGCCGGTCGATTGGCGGCTTTAACGTCGCAGGGGCGCAGATTGCTGATCTGCAGATACGATCGGGCCAGCCGCAAGTCCCACCCAGTTCCCGGATAAACCGACAACGCAATTGGACCCAGAGCTCGCGAAGGTAGGCACCGAGCCCATCGAGGAATAATTTGAAAAACCAGGATTCGCTAACCTTCACCTACCGAACGAAAGCCCATTCGCGGGTCGCAACTCAGTCGGTATTTCTCGGTGCGCTCATTCCTGACCCTGTGCTCCCCGCGAACAGTTCTTGATCACCAAACCAAGCAATAAACCAACCGCCGCTCCCATCCCGCCCAGGAACGACCAGGCAATCCAATCCCAGTGAAATGAGGTGGCGACAGCCACCATTGAAGCTCCGGAGAACAATCCCATGAAAGTGGACAACCAGACGGTCCGCCCGCTGTTCGGGTCCAGTCCCGCAGCGAAACGCCACTCCATCACCGTCGCATAAATGATACTGGGAATTCCTGCGATCAAGTAGGCCAAAACAACGAACAGCCCCATACCTGAAACAAACTGGGCGTTCCACTGCGGCAGTTTCCCGGAGGCAATCGCCGCCCAACCCGCTTCCGTCAGAAAAACCAGTCCGACCAGACCGGACGCCAGCAAGGCCGGGCCGAGTAATTCGAGTGCGATGCGTTTGTGGCGGGTCATTGTGGTAGAGATTTGAAATTACGCGGTGGTGCTCGGGTTCAGGCGTGCGACCAACTCCACAGCTGCAGCCGGCCAGTCGGGATAGCGGAAGCTGAATCCGTGTTTCATTAATCGGGCGGGCACCACGCGCCGGCTTTTGAGGACAAGTTCGGTTTCGGTCCGGAGAAAAAATGCGCCCACCTCAAGCGCCCACTGCGGCACCGGCACAGCCAGTCTCGCCCCGAGTGCCGCATGCAATGCGGCCATAAAATCCTTGTTCGGCAGCGGATTCGGCGCACTCAGGTTGAAAGCGCCGGCGAGGTCGTCGCGGGCGA
>JANYDX010000241.1 GCA_025363395.1 Verrucomicrobiota bacterium | reverse complement strand
CTGAAATCTCCTCCGGTGACCGCCTCCTTTTTCGGAGCGGCATGGGCCACAGTTCCGCCCGCGATCTCGCCGTGGTCACCTGGACCCCGGATGAAAAAGCACCTTTTTACTGCGTCGAGCCCTGGATGGGGCCACCCAACGCACCGGAAACCAAAGTCGGTTTGCATTCGGTCGCGCCCGGACAAACGCAAAAATTCCACGTCGAAATCCGGCTCGGTTGAGCCGAACGCAACGGTCTCGCTACCGGCTGGCTGAATCCATTTATTTTACCGTTACTTGTGCGGACCACCACCGTCTAATTCCACTATGAATCTTTCCCTCGCGTTTATTGAAGGCATCGGCGGCCCCGAGCTGATGATGATCATGTTCGTCATCCTGCTGCTGTTCGGCGCCAATAAACTCCCGGAGCTGGCTCGCGGACTCGGTAAATCCGTCAAGGAATTCAAAAAAGCCGCGAGCGGAGTGGAAACTGAAATCCGCCGGGCCATGGAAGAGCCACCGCCCGCCCCGCCCGCCCCAAAACCGGTCACCGCGATTCCGCCGACGCCCACGCCTCCGGAAAAAACCGCCTTGCCCCCGCCGTCCGCCGACTGAGCGGTCAGTCGAATAATTTCCCGCGGTTAAAACACCAGAGGGCCAGCGCCATCGTGGCGGCGGTCATTGCCGCAAGAATCCCCAGCGTCGGGCACAATTCGCCCAAGGTGGCATTCGCCCAAAGCACCTGCTGGAATCCCTCCATCGACCAGTAAACCAACGTGAGCTTGCTGAGGTGTTGCATCAGCTCGGGCATGATGCTGATGGGAAACCACGCTCCTCCGATCGCACTCATCGTCAGGATGAGCATGGTCCCCAGGCCGCGGGCCGCCTCGGGACTCGGCGAGATCGCCGCCAGCAACATGCCAAACGAGGTGCAGGCCGCCGCAGCAAATCCGCACACCAGCACGAGCAAGCCAAGATGGTGTTCGACCTCGATCCCAAACATGAAGCGACCCGCCACAAAAAGCACGACAAGCTGGACCAGGCCAAGGCAGACCCCGTAAAGAAATTTACTCCACAGAATGTGCGCGCGGGTCACCGGAGAGGAAAGCAATCGCTGGAAGAGCCCCTGCTGCTTTTCATAAAACAGGGAAGCCGCCGAAGCCGTCAGCGCAAAGAGCAAAAACTGCATCGCCCAGCCGCCGACACTGCGCGTGGCCATGGGCGATTTGACCTCCTTGCCGATCACCTGCTCCTGTTCGATCCGCACGACCCGCGAAAAAAAATCCGTCGTGCCGCCGCCAGCGCTGCCCACACTGCTCCCAAGATTCCACTGTCCCTTCTGAATATCAGAAAAAATCCGTTCGGGATCGCCTCCAAAATTGCGCGCGACATTTTCCGCCATCGAACGATTAAATTTTTCGAGTCGGCTGGCGCCGATATATCGCCGGGCCTGCGCCTGCAACGATTGACCGAGAAGCTGAGGCACGTTGGAGAAAATTGTTTTCTGCAGGAGACCGTTGATGAGCTGCGTTTCAACTTCGTTGCGCGGATTGGAAAGGATTTTCAAGTGCAGCCCGAACTCAGTTTCACGCACGAGGTCGGCCGGAATCACCAGCGCAAAGCGAAAATCGTTGCCGCGCATCATCGGCCGCAGGTCCGCCTCGGTCAAGGGACGCTCGGTCTGGTCGGAATTGACGTACTTGGTCAGCACTCTGAATGACTTCTCCGCCTTCAGCGCGTCCACCAATTGCGCGGCGGCGGGATTGCCACTCGCGTTTACCACGGCGAGCGGAATGCCCGTGGGCCCGGAATCGGTCCGGTTTGCCCCGAAGATCTGCCCAAAAACATAGATGAGCACGAGCGGCACAATGAACGTGAGTGACAGCGCCGCCTTGTCGCGGAGCACGTGGGAAAAATCTTTGCGGAGGAGGGTGAGGATGATGCGCATGGCGGAATTATTCGCGGAGGTTGCGGCCGGTAAGGTGAAGGAAGAGCGCCTCGAGGGTCGGACGCTGGCTCGTGAAAAGACGGGGCGGAAGACCGAGCGATTCGGTCAGCGCAAAAAATTCCGACAACTTGCAGTCAGCCCGCGGCCGGAACCGGTGCACGCCGTCGGCCGTGATGAATTCACCCCAAGCGGGCAATTGCGCCGCCAGCGCCAACGTTTCTTCGCGGGCGGGAAAGCGGATCTCTTCCTCGAAAGGCAGCTGCGCGAGAAGTTCGTCCAGCGTGCCGAGGGCGAGAATCCGGCCGTGATCGATGATCGCGATGCGCGAGCAAAGTCGCGTGGCTTCCTCCATGTAGTGGGTGGAGTAAATCACCGTGAGTCCCTCGCGCGCCCTTGCCTCCAGAAAATCGAAGATCGCATTGCGCGACTGCGGATCGATGCCCACGGTGGGCTCGTCACAAAGCAGCAGCTTCGGACGGTGCAACAGGGCGGCGACCAGGTTTAGCCGGCGTTGCATGCCGCCGGAAAAAGTTTTCACCTGGTCGTGACGTCGATCCGCGAGCTGCACCGCCACCAGCGCCTCATCGATCCGGGTTTTCAACAAGGTCCCGTGCAGGCCGTAGAGTTCCCCGAAGATGCGCAGGTTTTGATCGGCACTGAGCTCCGGGTAGAGAGCGACGGATTGCGGGACGAGTCCCAGCCCGGCGCGAGAGGAGGCTTCTGCCACGGACAGCGGCTTTCCATTCAGCGTAATGCGGCCCGCTTCGGGAGCGCGCAGGCCGGCCACGAGAGACATCAGCGTGGATTTTCCGGCGCCGTTGGGGCCAAGCAGGCCGAAAAATTCCCCCGGTTTTATTGTCAATGAAATGTCATCGAGCGCCGTCAGAGTGCCGTAACGTTTGGTGAGGTGATCGAGGGTGAGCATGAGAACGGTGGTTACAGTTGGGTTGCGCCAATGAAGAGACCGGTTTGAACCCAGGGCGAGCGCGATGGCTTCGCCGGAAGTCATGGTCATACATGACGTGCCCGCCATTTTTTTCGGGACGTTTTTGCAGTCGCCTCATTCTCCACGGCATGGAGAATTTCGCTATGCTGCCGGAGGAATTTAACGAGCCAGTCGCCATTCCCATTACGGGCGAGCTGGACTTGCACACTTTCCGGCCGGGCGAAGTCACGCGTTTGCTCGACGACTATTTTGCCGAGTGCCGGAAGCGCGGTCTGCGCCGGGTGAGGGTCGTCCATGGCAAGGGCAGAGGCAGTTTGCGCGAAACCGTGCATTCCCTTCTGCGCCGGTCACCGGGCGTGGCGGGGTTCGCGGTGGGCGACGAGACCTCGGGCGGCTGGGGCGCGACGTGGGTTACACTCAGGGACATCGTTTCCAAGTAGCGATTCGCGACTTTGCTGAAGCTGCGGGGTATTGTAGTGAATCACCACCAATCATGAATTCCATGCACGAAATTGACTACAAGATCCACGGCGACGACATGCAGTTCGTGGAAATCGAACTTGATCCGCAGGAGGCCGTGGTGGCCGAGGCCGGCGGCATGATGTATATGGATGACACCATCGCCATGGAGACCATTTTCGGCGACGGGTCCCAGCAGAATTCCGGTTTCATGGGCGCCCTGCTCGGCGCCGGCAAACGGCTCCTCACCGGCGAATCGCTGTTCATGACTGTGTTTCAAAACCGGGGCCTGGGGAAGAAAAAGGTCGCGTTCGGCGCCCCCTATCCCGGCAAAATCATTCCGGTTCGCCTCGCTGATCTTGGCGGCGAGTTGATCGTCCAAAAGGATTCTTTTCTCTGCGCCGCGAAGGGCGTCAGCATCGGCATCGCCTTTCAAAAACGGCTAGGCGTCGGTTTGTTCGGCGGTGAAGGCTTCATCATGCAGCGCTTGAACGGAGATGGCTGGGCCTTCATCCACGCGGGCGGGACGCTCTTGGAGCGCACCCTCGCCCCGGGCGAAATTCTCCGCGTGGACACGGGCTGCATTGTCGGGTTTCAGCCGACGGTGGATTACGACATCCAACTCGTCGGCGGCGTGAAGAGCGCACTCTTCGGCGGCGAAGGCCTGTTCTTCGCTACTCTGCGCGGACCCGGAAAAATCTGGCTGCAATCCCTCCCCTTTTCACGCCTTGCGGGACGCATCGTGGCCGCGGCGCCGCAGACCGGCCGCGGTGGCCGCGAGGAAGGATCCATCCTTGGTGGAATCGGACGGGTGTTGGACGGCGACAACCGCTAAAGGTGCGCCTCACGCACAGAGAAAACGAAGTTCTAATTTTATTCGGCAACACGACGCCACGGCCGCTCATCTCGCGTCGCCACCGCCTGTCATTACGCCGTTGAACTCGCGGACGCGTCTGCTCAAGGTGCGCGCATGAGCACAACCCTCCTCTACGCCCTCATCATGGCCATCGCACAAATTGTGGTGAGCCTGATTTCATTTTTCCTCGGTTACCAAACGGACAAAATAAACAGCGGAGCGTGGTTTGGAATTATTCCCGCAGTGGTCTCCATTGTCATTTTAGTCCTGGGGATCAAAGCCGTGCGCGAAGAGCAGGAGGGCAAATACCTGTCTTATGGCAAAGGCGTCGGCACCGGGGTTTTGATCTCACTTTATGCGGGTCTGATCGGTGCGATCTATGCCTACATTCATTTCACCTACGTCAACCCCAACTTTCCGGATTACCTGATTGAGGCATCGCGAATTAAATGGGCCGCCGCCGGCATGCAGGAAAGTCAGATGGAGGGAGCGGAAAAAGGGGTGCGGATGTTCACCAAGCCGGTGATTCAAGCGGTACTAAATCCCCTCTTTAGTGTCTTTTTCGGCCTGATCTTTTCCCTCATCATTGCGGCTTTTTTAAAGCGCAATCCGCCAGAAGACGGGAAAGTTGTCGCATAAATATTCTCATCAATAGCCGACTCCACTCTGTCCGTTAAGAGTGATGCCCTGGAGAGATACAAGCAGCTGGGAATTTGTCTCAAATTGGTCATCGGTTGCTGAAATCCGGACATTAAAAGGGGCCGGGTGTTTTAAACCCGGCCCCTGTTGCATTAATCAACTGACTTAAAAATCTCCCGGCCGTTTAGCGGGCCGAGTAGTTTTTCGGCCCCACCCGGTAGTTCATGACCACGAGAACCACCAGCAAGGCCACTGCGATGTAACCGCTGGCGATCATCATGACCGAGACGGCACTCGCGGCCGTCTTGCTCAGTGCGATCAGCCCGAAGGCACTACCGACTACACTGGCGAGGAGGACTTTGTTATTTGTGGTATTCATAAATTTCCTTGTTCGATGTTTTGCTTGGCAGACCCGCTTTGGTCTTACCCATACTGTACACCACGTCTTGCAATAGTCTAAATACTTAGATTCTATAATTTCCATCGTTTAAAACTATGGAGATCTACCAACTTCGTTACTTCTTGGCAGTGGCTGAGACAGGAAACTTCACCAAAGCCGCCCAACGCTCCTTTATCTCCCAGCCGTCGTTGAGTCAGCAGATTCTCAACCTCGAAGAAGAGTTCGGCCAAAAGCTTTTCCACCGCTTGGGGCGCAAAGCCGTACTAACAGATGCAGGTGAAATGTTACTTGATGGCGCTCAGCGTATTATCAGTGAGGTGGACCACACTATCGGGGAGTTGAAAAGCGATCCCGTCCTGGGACCACGGGTAGCGGTCGGCGCCATCCCGACCGTAGCGCCCTTTTTTTTGCCAGCGGTCCTGGCCTATTGCCGGGCGAACAACATCCACATCAGTTTGCAGACCCAAGAGGACTTTCGCGGCCCGCTGGTGGACGCACTTCTGGACGGAAAGCTGGATTGGGCCCTCCTCGCCCTGCCTCTGAGCGAGCCCCGACTGCACATCGAAAAACTCTACAGCGAGCCGCTCTGGCTCGCCGTGAGTGCCGCCCACCGCCTGGCGACAGCCGACCGAATCACGTTTGAGGAGCTGCGCCATGAAGACTTCATTCTGCTCGGTGAGACTTCGACCCTCGCTTCGCAAATCGAACGCTACTGTGGAGAACACCACTTTGAGCCCCGGATCACCCATCGTTGCGGGCAGCTCGCTACAGTTAAAACCTTGGCGGCAATGGGCCTGGGCGTAAGCGTACTCCCACAGAGTGCGCGCAGCGCCACTGATCCCGAAGGCTTGGTATTTAGGAAGTTCACCGGGATAACTCCTTCGCGCGATATCGCTCTCGTCCGCCACCGGCGCCATCACCTCGGCCAAGGTGCAGCTCTTTTTGCCGAGGCCGCTCGTGCCGTCGTTGGACCCGTTAAGATCGCGGGCTTGCCTACCTTGACCCCACCGTCGCCAGCAAGCTGAGTTTGCACCCCGAAACATTTCGTGAAATACTGACCGTTCATGTCCGTTACCGTGCAACATCACGAGCTTCCGAAAGGCCGCGAAATCACCACCCTCGTGGCGCTCGCTGCCGTACAATTCACGCACATTCTCGATTTCATGATCATCATGCCGCTGGGTCCACAGCTCATGCGGCACTTTCAGATCACTCCTGCCCAATTCAGCCACTTGGTCGCTTCGTACGGTCTCGCGGCGGCGGTCAGCGGATTGGCCGGCGGATTTGTTCTGGATCGCTTTGATCGTAAACGTGCCCTTCTGATCCTCTACGCCTGTTTTGGGATTGCTACCTTTGCGTGTGGTTTCGCCTCCTCCCACTACGCCTTGCTCGCGGCCCGCCTCGCCGCCGGCGCATTCGGCGGCCTCTCCGGCGCGATGGTAACCGCGATGGTGAGCGACATCATCCCGCCCGCCCGTCGCGGACGCGCGATGAGTATAGTGATGGCCGCCTTTCCGGTGGCCTCCGTGCTCGGCATTCCGGCAGGTCTCCTCCTCGCCGGCAAATACGGCTGGCATGCTACATTTTATCTTCTGGGGGGCTGCGCCCTCCTGAATTTGGTCATGGCCTCGTTTGCTCTGCCACATCTGCGCACCGCCGTACGGCACAACCATCCCTTGCAGCAGATGCGGGAGATCGTCACCCACGGCATCCACTTGCGTGCTTTTGCGCTGAGCGCGGTGCTCGTCATGGCCGGCGGCTGTATCATTCCCTTTCTCGCCCCGTCACTCGTGGCCAATCTGCGTATTACCGAAGCGGATCTGCCCAAGGCCTACGCGTTCGGAGGCCTTGCGACTCTCGTGAGCACACCTCTGGTCGGCATGCTCAGTGATCGCTTCGACCGGCTGTACTTGCTCACCGGAATTTCGGTGATCGCCATCGTCGTCGTGCTCGTGATGACGAACCTTGGCCCGTCATCACTCCCGCTCACCTGCGTGATCATGGCGCTTTTCATGGTGAGCATGTCGGGCCGTTTTGCGCCCGCGATGGCGATGGTCAGTAACGCCGTCGATGCCCGCTACCGGGGTGGGTTTATGAGCGTAAGTTCCGCGCTGCAACAGGCCGCCAGTGGCTTGAGCAGCCTCCTGGCCGGCGTATTCGTCACCAGTGGCCCGGGCGGACGTCTGCTGGGTTATCCGACCCTGGGCCTCGTCTCCGTAGGTTTTTTTATTCTCGCGGTCATTCTCGCCGCCCGCCTCAAGTCCGCCGCACCCCATGTGTCGCGCTCTGCCAGAAATCCGGCGCCCTCGTCTGAAATCGCCGCCTGATTTTCCCTGTGCCCGCCGTTTCGCCCGACCTTCAAATTCCCGCCGCCCCGCCTACCCCGCCGGCGCGCCCTGAGCTGCTCGCGCCTGCCGGAGACTGGGACTGCGCTAAGGCCGCCGTGGAAAACGGAGCGGACGCCATCTACTTCGGACTCGAACGCTTCAACGCGCGGATGCGCGCCAAAAACTTCACCGTGGCCGATCTGCCCAAACTCATGGCGTTTCTGCACCGGCGCGGGGTCCGCGGCTATGTGACTTTCAACACCCTCGTCTTCGCCAACGAACTCGCCGCCGCCGAAGAATATCTCAAAGCCATCATCTCCGCGGGCGTGGACGCGGCCATTGTGCAGGATGTGGGAATTTGCCGCCTGATCCGCCGGATCTCGCCGGATTTCCCCATCCACACGTCCACCCAAATGACCGTGACCAGCGCCGCCGGCGTGGAATTCGCCCGCGGGCTCGGCGCAAATCTCGTCGTACTCGCCCGCGAAAATTCCCTCAAGGAAATCGCCGCTATTCGTGACGCGCAATTGAAGCCAGTGGCTCCATTCGCCGCCAATGCTGACCGCGCAGAAGTTCTGCCGGCCGGAAAAGAGCCGCCCGCTCCCGCGCCCATTCCACTCGAGGTTTTCGTTCACGGCGCGCTCTGCGTCGCCTACTCCGGCCAATGTCTCACCAGCGAGTCACTCGGCGGACGTTCCGCTAATCGCGGCGAATGCGCCCAAGCCTGCCGCATGCCTTACGAGCTGGTCTCGGACGGACAAACCGTGGACCTCGGTGACCGTCGCTACCTGCTCAGCCCACAGGACCTCTCGGGGCTCAACGTCCTCCCCGATCTCGTGCGCGCCGGAGTCAGTTCGTTGAAAATCGAAGGCCGGTTAAAGAGCGCCGAATACGTCGCCAACATCACCCGGGTTTACCGCCAGGCACTGGACAAAGTGATGACGGAAATCTTCGGTCCCGCTCCGGCCGTTGAAACAGAGGTCATGAACAATGTGCGCCAGGAATCGCTTTACGATTTGGAAATGGGTTTCTCGCGCGGACTTTATACGGGCTGGTTTCGGGGCATCCAAAACCAGGAACTCGCCCACGCCCGCTTCGGTACCAAGCGCGGGGTTTATCTCGGCCGCGTCACCCGCGTGGGCTCGGACCGCGTCTCCCTCAAACTTGAAGGCCCCGCCAAACCGGGCGATGGACTCGTCTTCGACGCAGGCCGGCCGGATGAGAAAGAGCAGGGCGGTCGCATCTATTATGTGGACCTGGTCAACGGCGAAACTGTCCTGCGTTTCGGGCGTGGGGACATCGATTTCGGCCGCGTGCAGGTAGGCGACCGCGTGTGGAAAACTAACGACCCCGAACTCGACCGACGCGTGCGGCAAACCTTCGAAGGAGACCAGATCCGCTTCCGGCGCGAAATCACCTTAGATGTCCACGGTCACGCCGGTTCACCGCTCACGCTCATTGCCCGCGACCAAGAAGGCCACGTCGCACAAGCTGAGTCCGTCGCGCCGCTCGCCCGCGCCGAAAAACAACCGCTCTGTACCGAGCGCCTGACCGATCAACTCGGACGGCTCGGCGGCACCCCGTTCAAGCTCGGCACCCTGAACAACCACCTCGAAGGCGAGGTCATACTCCCGGTCAGCGAACTCAACGAACTCCGCCGTCGCGTCGCCGCCGAACTCGAAGCGCAACGCGTCGCCCTGAAGCGTTGGATAATTAATAATAATATTTCGGCACGTGCAGTGGTCCTTAACGACCCGGACGGTGCGGCCACGCAAACGCCCTTGCAGGCAAGCGCCCCGAACAGCGCCGTCGTCCCGGAAATCACTGTCGTCATCCGCGAACTGCATCAACTTGCAGCCGCCTGGACCGCTGGCGCGCGCACCATTTATTGCGAATTCGAAAACCCCAAACACTACCGCGACGCCGTGGCCCGCTTCCGCGAGTTACAGGCCGTTGATGCCTCCCCAGCTGACGGCTCGCTGCCCACCACTCAACTTCCTTCATCCATCTGGGTCGCCGCGCCGCGGGTTTTCAAACCGGGCGAGGAATGGATCATCAAACAGGTGCTCTCCTGCGAAGCCGACGGCTACCTCGTGCGCAACTACGACCACCTGCA
>JANYDX010000240.1 GCA_025363395.1 Verrucomicrobiota bacterium | reverse complement strand
CGGTGAACGTCATCACCGGCGTCATCAAGGCCAATCTGCCCTCCCGCATCGCCTTCCAAGTGGCCTCCCAAGTCGACTCCCGCACCATTCTCGACACCAAGGGTGCCGACACCCTGATCGGCCGTGGCGACATGCTCTTTTCCCCACCCGGAACCTCGCGGCTGGTCCGCGCCCAAGGCGCCTTTGTCGCCGACGAAGAAGTTCAGGAAATCGTCGAATTTCTCAAGCGCAACGGTCCTCCCCAATACGCGCAATCCGTCCAACAGCAAATCGACCGTGACTCCCGCGACGAGGATGAGGACGGCGAAGACGGGGACGATAGCGATTTGGGGGATGACCAGGAACTGTTCCAGCAGGCCTTAGACGTGCTGCGGTCCACCCGGCGCGCTTCCACGTCCATGCTGCAGCGCAAGCTGCGCATCGGCTATAATCGCGCCGCCCGCATTGTGGAGATCATGGAGGAAAAGGGCATTGTCGGTCCCGAAAATGGCTCCTCGCCCCGTGAAATCCTGGTCGATCTCGATACTTATCAGCCATGAGTCGCGATTAAACTTTAAATCAAACGCCAAACCCACTTAACAAACCACCATGCAGACCATTGGAGAAAGGCTTGAGGAAGCGCGCAAGCGCAAGGGCATCTCAGTCCGTGAGGCCGCCGAAAACACCAAGATTCGCGGCGACTATCTCCAGAAATTCGAAGCCAACACGTTTGAGATCGATCTCCCGCCCCTCTATATCCGCGGCTTTCTCCGGTCCTACGCCCGCTACCTCGAACTCGATCCGGAACGCATTGTGAACGACTACAACGCACTGCTCACGGAGGGAAAACCCGTCCGCCGTGAGACGCGTGAGGTTTACGGCCGCGTGGATTTTGCCGAGGCCGCCCGCAGCAAGGACGTGAGTGAAACCCCGCCCGCCAGCCGCGCGGCGCAAGATCAGGCGTTGCTGCTCAAGTTCGGCCTCCTCGGTGGCGGAGCGATCGTCGTCGTTGTCATCATTATCCTGCTGTTTAAACTGGTTTTCTCCGGTTCGCCGGCCAAAGCGCCCCAGTCGGTGCAGCCAGCCGTGGCGGTCCAAGCCGAGTCGGCGCAAACCATCACGTTCACCGCCACCGACGCCACCCGCATCAAGGTCGTGCAGGAAAGCGACGGGACAGTCCTGATCAGCGACACGAAACCTTTTGCGCGGAACGAAACCCGTTCGCTCCGCAAAACGGGGACATTGGTGATCACGGTCGAAGACCGCACCCGCGTGCGCGTGGAGGTCAACGGCCGCTTGATGGAAATCCCCGTCTTCCCCGCTAATCAGGGAAATTACGGCAAGTTCCGGCTCGATCTCAACTGAGCCGGAAAACCGGCAACCGCCTTCCACGATTTATCCGCGCAACGACACGGGCGGACCGATAATCTCCCGCAAAATAAACGCGCGGCGCAACGAGTCCGGATTCCGCAAATCGTCACCCAAAGCCCCGCGCGCCACGACGGCCGCCTGGTCTCCGCTCGATACCTGATTCTCATACTGAATTCTGCGCAAGGCCGCCGCTTTCATTTCCGCCGCCTGCCGAAGTTTCTCCGCCATCGCGGCCTGCTGTTCCAGAATTTCGGCCGTGCGCTGGGCGTCGAGATGCGTCACCGCAGCCTTGGATAACGGCGGTGGTTCAGGTTGACGACGCACCACCTCGCGCACCACCGGCAGAGGCACTGCCGGAACCGGCGCGGACTTAGTGATTTTTGGCGGAGGCTGCGTGTAGGCGCGCGCCCGTTCCTCAATCTTACGCTGGATTTCCTCGCGAATGCGCCGCGTACGCTCGGCGAGGTCGGGATCTTCAAAGGTCACTTCCTTGTGCGGCTTCACCTGGTCGCCGGACTGGGCATCCTTGCGCTGTTTCAACCACCACGCGATCGCGCCGGCCGCAAAAATAATCAGACGCAAATGATCGAAAACCCAGTCCATTTCAAAAAGTATTAATTATCCAAGGGACAAGTGCCCAGCGGCCGGCGCAGAGGGCGACGCCAGTCTACCCCGGTTGCTTGATTCTGGTTGATGCTCACTTCTTCCCCTCGGGATGAGCGATGGAACCGCGCATCGCGGTATCTGCCTGGATGTTTTCCATCTTGTAGTAATCCATCACGCCCAAACGGCCCGAGCGAAATGCTTCCGCCAGCGCGAGAGGGACCTGGGCCTGGGCCTCGACCACCTTGGCCTGCATCTCCTGCACGCGCGCTTTCATTTCCTGCTCCACGGCGACAGCGGCTGCACGGCGGATTTCCGCCTGCGCCTGCGCGATGCTCTTATTGGCCTCCGCCTGCGCCTCCTGCAATTTGGCGCCCACGTTTTCGCCCACATCGACGTCGGCGATATCGATGGAAAGAATCTCGAACGCACTGCCGACGTCGAGACCGCGGGCGAGCACTGTCTTGGAAATGCTGTCGGGCGACTCCAGCACCACCTTGTAGCTTTCGGACGAGCCGATAGTCGAGACAATGCCTTCACCAACACGCGCGATGATCGTCTCCTCCTTGGCCCCGCCGACAAAACGATCAAGATGGGTGCGCACCGTGACTCGCGCCTTCACCTTCACCTGAATGCCATCCTTCGCCACACCGTCGATCGTGGTGCGGCCACTCTCGGGATTCGGACAATCGATCACCTTCGGATCCACCGACGTGCGCACCGCCTCGATCACCGATTTGCCCGAGCCCTTGGTTGCAAGGTCGATGGCACACGCCCGGTCCCAGTCGAGTTCGATGCCGGCTTTCTTCGCCGCCACCAGCGCCTGCACCGTCGGCACGACATTGCCACCGGCTAAAAAATGAGCCGAAATTTTATCAGTTGTGACCTCGATCCCTGCTTTCACCGCCGTGATGCGGGCATCGACCACCAGACTGTACGGCACGCCACCGAGGCGCATACCCAGCAGATTCGCGAAACCCACCGGAGCGCCATTGAGCTTCGCCTTCAGCCAGGTGCTGAAAAAAGAGAAAACAATGAAAAAGACGATCAGCGCGGGGACGAGGATAACGACGAGAATGATGGTAGAAGGCATGGGAGGATCAGAATTTAGTTACGATGAGACGAAAATTATCCAGCCCGGTGACGCGCAACAGCGCGCCTTTGGCGGCATGGCCCGATTGCGAATACGCTTCATAGCGCCGGCCCTCGACCAACACATAACCACTCGGCACCAGCGGCGTGACGGCCTCGGCGGTCTTGCCCACCACATTTTCCTTCTCCGCCAGCGCCGGCTGACTCGTAGCCTCAACCGTGGAATGAACAATGAGAGTCTTGCCGAATTTGGTTTTCGGGAGCCAGACCAGTTCCACGTAAAGGGTTAGCGCCAGCAATCCCAACGCAATGATCGTAGCCAGGATTCCGAAACCCGCGCCAAACTGGAGAAAGGAAATGACACAGCCCGCCGCCATGCAAAGCGCGCCGAGAATTCCGAGCACCGCACCGGGCATGAATACTTCACCTGCCAGCAACAGGACGCCGAAGAGAAAGAGCAGGAAAATCGCATTCATGAGCCGGCCCTTTCCACAATCAATCCGAAGTCGGTGCGCCCGCGGACCAAGACTTCCTCGCCAGCATCAATTGAGCCCACCTCAACCTTGGCCTCAAACCGCCGGCCCTCGATTTCAATCTGACCGCTCGGACGGAGCACCGTGACGGCCACCCCCCGCTGGCCCACCAAACCCGCAATTTCATGGCCCGAGCCCGGCGCACCGCCGGCAACTTGCGCGGCACCACCAATCGTCGTGCCAACAATCATCTTATCCCAGATCCAGCCCTGCGGGAGAAAGCGCGCCAGAATCACACCCAGCCCGACCGCGAGCGCCAGCCCAAGTCCCAGATTTTGCAAGGGAGCAACAAACGTATCGCCCGACCATGCCACGGTGAACGGCACCCCGGGCCACAAATCGGCCATGGCCCAGACCAGCGAGCCGAGCATCAGCACCAGGCCAATCACGGCCACGACCGCCACCCCGGGAAAGAAAAAAATCTCCAAGGCCACGAGCAGCAGCCCAACCGCGAACAGGATCAGGGGTTCATGTCCGGAAAACCCCGCCACGTATTGACTGAGAAATACAATCGCCAGCAGCACAATGCCGCTGATGCCAAAAATCCCGAAGCCCGGTGTTTTGAATTCGATGAACAAGGCGAGCAATCCCAGTCCCAGCAAAATCGGCGTGAATCGGGTGAGGTATTGCGCGAGCTCTTCCGACCACGTCACCTGAAACTGTTTTATCTCGTAGTTACCGGCGCCATATTTTTTGGCGAGCAGCGCGGTGAGATCCTTGGCGATGCCCGCGCCGAGCAACGCATGCGCCGGTTCCCCGTAGGATTTGTTCGCTTCACTGGCGGTCAACGAAAGCAGTTCGCCCTTCGGCTTGATGACTTTGGCGCCGATCTTAAGTTCATAATCGGCATCGATCATCGCGGAGATAACCTCACCCCGATACCCTTTGCCTTCGGATATCGCCCGCACCCTCGCCTTCAGGTAGCTGACGATCTTTAGCTTCATCGTGACGTCGATGTCCTTGCCATCGGACGAGACCGGTGCGGCCGCGCCGATGACTGAATCGGGCGTAAACCAGATTTCCCCGGTAGTGGCCGAAATAAAAGCCCCGGCGGACATCGCCTCCTTGTTCACATAGGTCACAGTTTCGCCCTGGAATTTTCCGATCGCCTCCATAATGTCGAAAGTCGCGCTCAACGCCCCGCCGGGGGTGTTCATGTCGAGCAGGACTGCATCCGCCTTCTGCGCCATGGCCTCTTTTAGCCCGCGCCGAATGATGTAAAAGGTCGGAGTGTTGATCTCACCCTGGACGGGAATAACGTAAACGACGGCCTTCTTCGCCGCCACCACGGGCACGCCAACCGGTTCGGCTGCCATGCCACCAACGAAATTGGCGAGTAAGGTAATGAGTAGGCCTGCCTTCTTCCACATCAGACCGGCACGGTACAGCCCCGCCGCCGGCAAGCAAGCACGTGCACTTGTAATCCCGCGAATTCTTTCAAGGCGAAGGGGATTGGCCTGTTCTCGCCCCAAAAAAAACGCCCCTGCCATAATTTAACTGACTTTGTATTGGAACGCAGCGGGCCTTCTGGTTTACCAAATAAACCATGGAACGCATCCCGTATCTCGGGCAGACAATTTATAAATGGCAGGTGGGCGCTTCTTCCTTCCTGGCCTCGCCCGAAATGGGCGCGCGGCTCATGAACTGGAGCGTGACACTAGGCGACGGCACCGTCCGCGATATCATCTACTGGCCTGAGCTGGATAAAATGGACAACATCGCGAGCGTTCGCGGAGGCAATCCGATCCTCTTTCCTTTCAGCGGCCGTAGCTACGACCATGGCGAAATCCATCACTGGCGCTCCGATGATGGCATAAGCCGCCCGATCCCCATGCACGGGCTGGCCCGGCAGGGAAAATTCCGGACAACGCGGCTCGATGAAGGCGGGTTTTCCGCGCAGTTTGTTCCCGACGAAGCCGCGAAAGCCGCCTACCCTTACGACTACGAATTTGTGGTCAGCTACCGCTTCGATCCGCTCAGTCTTTTCGTCGAATTGCAGCTGACGAATCTCGGCAAAACCCCGATGCCTTGGTCGGCCGGGCATCATTTTTATTTCACCCTGCCATGGAGCACCGGTCGCTCCCGCCGGGATTACGTGCTGGAAACTTCCGCCACCAAATACTTGCGGCGCGACGACAAGGGGGCGCTGATTGAGGGACCGCGCGTCACCTCCCGCGAGACCCTCGCGAACAACGATCTCGTCGACCTGATCCATACCGGCCTCAAACGTGATGTTTTCGCTGTGACTGAAATCTCCTCCGAAAAAGGAGGCGGTCACCGGAGGAGATTTCAG
>JANYDX010000211.1 GCA_025363395.1 Verrucomicrobiota bacterium | reverse complement strand
TTCCATCTCGAAAACCTGCGCTCCACGATCCGCCACTTCCGCCGCCGGGTGCAAATAGCGCGAAAGCACCGGGGTCGACACCCGGCCGTCAAAAAACAAAACCACGAATCTCGCGCCATCCGTTGACGGCGTTCCCTGATAGGTCGCTTTGGGCAGACCATAAGCCAGCTGCAAGTGCCGCGCGCCGGCGGGAACTTTCACCCCCATCAAACCGGCCGCATGAAGTTGGTACATGCCGCCCTTGTCTTCAAATTCCTGCACGGGCAGAGGATAATTGGCCAGAACCGCGGCATCGGTCACATCCACCCGGGCCCGCTTCGGCTTTTGCCGCTGAAAGATGATCCAGCGGGCATCATGCTTCACATAATCGCGGCCATAGACCGAATGCTTGTCCACCTCCGCCCAAGTGTTGAACTCAGTTACGTACCGGTAGGTTTCATTGATCACCCGCGGAATCGAAGCGCGCACGTCATTGAGTTCATGCGGCCGCAGGACCAGCCAGTCGGGCGACAAATATTCGATCAGCCTAGCCCAATTGGTGCCAACCGCGCGGATTCCCCGCAGCGTTTCTTTCGAAGACAATCCGGGAAAGTCGTAAGTTTTCAGGCCAGAAAAATAGCCAATGTGCCCCAGCGGCTCCATGAAAACGGTATCGTCCCGGCCGGCATGCTCCTTAAGCCAGAGACCCGTTTGTTTTCTGACGGCATTCGAACTCAACTTCTGCTCGAGCTTCATCTCTTTCATCATCTGCCAGGTCACCCACGATTGAGCTAATAAAAATGCCGCGACCACCGCCCACCCGCCCCGCCGCCGCAGTGCGGAATTCTTCCGGGCACCGGACAGCACGCAAAGCTGGGCCACCATCCCGGAAATCGCCACCGCCGCGAGCAAAGCCGTCGCGGGCAAATACCAGGGGAACGGAAAAAACGGAATGTACGAAAGATAAACATGGACCCAAGCGAAGGCGAACGACGCGACGCGAATTTCCATCCGCCACCAAGGCAGGATCCATTGAAAAGCCAGCAGCAGGGCCAACCAGCGCGCGGTCGTCACCACGCCGGACGGCCAGCCCCCAATTTGAAAATAAGACGGCAAAAAAGTGGATTCGAGCGAGGTTGCGCCCGACCAGACCGTCCACGGAAAATCCAAAAACATCTTGAGCGCGCCGGGCACCGTCCTGCCCGTGGGCGAAACGTTGCCCTTTGCCACAATCGTATGCGGGATGGCCGATCCGTAGTAGGACCAGGACCAGACAAACCAAGGCAGGTAGACCGCAGTGCAGACCATTCCAGCCCGAAGAAAAACGACGAACCATTCACGCCGGGTCAGCCCGCTGCGCACGCTGTCGTTGAAAAAAAACACGCCAGAGGACAAAAACCCGATGTAGAGAAAACTGTCAGGCCGCGTCCACATCAGGCCGCCCCAGGCAAGACCAAGGTGCAGCCAACGCCTGCGCGGCGCGGCCAACAACGCCCAAAGCGTGTAGGCAAGGAACAGCAATAAAAGGCCCGTCTCCATGCCGTTGCTGGTAAAATCAATGCTCTTGGCATCGAGCGCGACCAACCCGGTCAACGCGGTTGTCGCCAAAGTGCCGTAGCGATAACGGCGGGCGATGGCGTAAAGCAAAACCACCGCCCCCGCAAAGGCCAGGCCACTCCACCACCTGAAAACCCAGATCGCCGCCGCATCCGAACTGTTGCCCGTCAACTTGCTCGCCGCCGCCGGCAGCAGCACACCCAGAGGGGAAGTGAACGTGTGCAGCCGGTCCCCGTGGTTAAAAACCAAGCCATGCCCAGTGGCCAGGTTTTTGCTGGAGCGAAAGGTGATGTAATAATCCTCCCACACATGACCCGTCACAGCGGCCCAACCCATGGCCAGCAAAAAGACGGCACAAAAAATCAACCAGCCTGCGCGGCGGTCAGGCCTTCCGGCGTCATTCGTCATATCTGGCGTGACGACAGTCCGCGAAGGGAAATCCGCCATCCGTTTATTCTGCAAAGCTTGGACTATTTGTGCCATCAGCTCACGCGGGAAAGAATCAGCTGGAAATGAGAAAAAGCGGGGGTATGAGTGCAAGCACTTTTCCCATGGCAAAAACTCTTTTAGTCACAGGTTCCTCCGGTCTTATCGGCTCCGAAGTATGCGTTTATTTCGCCGCCCAAGACTACACCATCCACGGCGTCGACAACAACCAGCGCGCCGTCTTTTTTGGTCCACAGGGCGACACCCGCTGGAATCAGAACCGGTTGATCAAAGATCTCCCGGGCTTTGTCCATCACGAGCTCGACATTCGCGACCGCGCCGGCGTGCTGGCCCTCGTCAAGTCCGTCAAGCCCAGCGTGATCGTCCACACCGCCGCCCAGCCTTCGCATGACCGCGCCGCAGCCATTCCGTTTGATGATTTCGACACTAACGCCGTCGGCACCCTGAACTTTCTCGAAGCCGCCCGTCAGGCCTGCCCCGAATCACCCTTCGTGCACATGAGCACGAACAAGGTTTACGGCGATGCGCCGAATTCGATCAAACTCACGGAGCTGGCCACCCGCTGGGATTACGCCGACCCCGCCTATGAGCACGGCATTCCCGAGACATTCACGATTGACCAGTCGAAGCATTCGCTTTTCGGCGCCTCGAAAGTCGCCGCCGATGTGATGGTGCAGGAATACGGCCGTTACTTCAACCTGCCTACCTGCGCGCTGCGCGGCGGCTGTCTCACCGGCCCCAACCACACCGGCGTCGAACTCCACGGCTTTCTCTCCTACCTCGTGAAGTGCAATCTCGAGGGCAAGGAATACCGCGTCTTCGGCTACAAGGGCAAACAGGTGCGCGACAACATCCATTCGCTCGACGTGGCGCGCTTCATGGCGGCCTTTGTCAAAGCCCCGCGCGCCGGCGAAGTGTACAATCTCGGCGGGGGCAAGGCCAACAGCACCTCCATCCTCGAAGCATTTAAGATCGTGGAAAAATTCTCCGGCAAGGCGCAGGTCCACACCTACGTCGACCAAAACCGCGCGGGGGATCATATCTGCTATTACTCCGACCTGCGCAAAATGCGCGCCCACTATCCGAAGTGGGACATCACGCAGTCGCTCGAGGAAACCATCCGCCAGATCGTCGAAGCTTGGAAAGTCCGCCAGAAGTCCGGCGCCTAGCCGAAGGTGGAGCGGCCGGTGCAGCCCATTGACCTCAATGCGCCGGTTCGGATACGCGCATCATTAGTATGAAAGCTGGCGCGGTTATGACGTGTCTTCAAAATGGCTCGCCATCCTGAGCGCAGCGAAGGATCCACCGGGGGAACGTGATATTTCCTGCGAACGAATGGTGTCAAACCAGCCTGTTGGCTAGACTTCACTTCGTTCAGAATGACAAACTGGGTTTGAAGACACGCCCTAGCGGTTTTTTATTCTGAGTGTTTAAGGATAAAATACAGGGCGAGCGTTATTTTGATGACACGCCCCAACCCCAGCCGGAAGCTCAGAGGAATTTCACTCGAAGCAATTCGACTGATTCGCGGGCAGCTTCACCGGGAGTGCTGGTTCATACAATCCACCCAGTGAGCCACGAAGAATTTTTTGGCCTGCGGCAGCAAGCTGTCCGCCGTCCCGATCAGCGGGCGCAAGGCCGCGGTCATTTGTAACGACACGAGCAAAAATATCACCACCCACACCTTCAGGCCCGCTTCGGAGCGCAGCCCAAAATGGCGGAAGGCCGTCAGCAAAAAGCGCACCCCGAAACGCACCGCGACCAACCAGAAAAGCAGGTGGAAGCATCCCATCATCACGACTGATTCAGTCGACTGGGAAAACAACCACGCCACGGGCGCAAAGCCGATCAGCAACAGTGTCGTCAGCGCCAGCAGCCCGCCCAGTGCACCCGCCACTTCGTGCAAGCGCGCGGATGATCCGCAAAGACATGCGAAAATATAAAGGCTCGGCAGGCAAATCGCAGCCGTTGCCACCATCCCGGCCGCAAGCTTGACCGGCGCAGCCCACCACTGGACGCCGCCGGAGAAACTTCCCGCAATCAAACCGTAAATCGCGACAAATCCCACCGCCACGCTCAGCAGCGGCAGGATAAGTCCGCCCGGCGTGCCATGCCTCAATTGGTAAATGACCCGCCGCGGATGACGCAGCACCGCCTCAACCAGACCAGCCGGCCCGTTGATCGCCTCGCGGTCGGCTGGATCTTCACCCAGCGAGGGTTCGGAAGAAGAGGAAAATACGGGCGGCGCGCCCGGAGATGAACTAGCAGTGGATGGGATCATGGTTGGAATTCTGCAGGAACGCTTATCGGAAAAAATGGCTCCAAAGCTCACCAACGGCCCGAGCCACGTCCTCGAAGAAATTTCCGTTGAGCGCATGGGGATCGACGAAATGAACGGGGATGCCGGCTTTGCCGATGAATGGGCGAGAGATCCACGAGAGTTGACTGCCGAGCAGTAAATTCACCGTCAGCCATGCCAGCAGCAACCGGCGGGCAGGGGCGATCCCGGAGCCCAGGCGCTGCAACAGTTGGAGCAGCCGGACATTGGCCGTCACCCCGGCAAATGCGATCAAGCCCACCAGGATAAGCAGCAGCACGCTGTGCGCCGCCACCGCCACGGGTGCTCCGGGTTGGGGCGAAGGAAGATTCCACACGAAAAAAAGCATCAGCGGGCTGAACGCCCCAAGAATAATGGCGGCGAGCGCAAAGCTGGTTAACACCGCGGCAAATGACTCCCGCAGCCGGAGATCCACTCCGAGAAGGGGCGCCAGCATGCCATTGATCAGTGCGTTGCCTGCCGCAGTGGCCACCAGAATGAACGGCAGTTTGACCGCTGACCACGCAGCCTGTTCTGGCGCGCGCCAGCTCCCCATCGCAGCCCCAAACGCACCGGCCCCGACTGCAATCACCAGGACTTGCCTCACCGCCTGCCCAGCAGTCCATCGTTCGATCCAGCCAGCGATCGTATTCGTGTCGCCCCGCAACAGTGCGCCCACTTGGAAATCCGGCTTCGCGGAACGGTCGGTGATCATGAGCCCCTAATGTAAGCCACCCGCAAGAAGCGCGTATGAAGCAACCATGAAATCCCCGTGAAAAGCCGTTTGCGGCCCGTTTGCCTTCGGCGGTAAAAACACTCCAATATCAATCCCAGGCCTCGATTCTTGCCAATCGGATGGCGGGTTTTTATTAAACAGCTGTCATTACGGATAGCATGCCCTGTCACCTCTTTCCATCATGAGTAACGACGATTCCAACCACCGCGATTTCGCCAGGTTGTATCGCGCCACCCTCGCCCCTTTGCGACGGTATCTTGGACGGCTGCTCGGCAATTCCACGGAAGCCCAGGACATCGCCCACGATGCTTACGCGCGAATTTATCCCACCGTGCAGGATAAATCGGCGAGAAATCCCGAGGCCGTGCTTTACACCACCGCCCGCCGGCTCGCCATCAACCGCTTGAAACGGCGCAGCATCACTCCTTTTATTACCGGGGAAGCCAACCTTGAAACCGCCGCGGCCACCACCCCGGGCGTGGTCCAGCAAGTGATGGCGCGTCAGGAACTGCGCCAGTTGGAAGAAGCCATCGCGCAACTGCCGGAAGGTTGCCGCGCAGTGCTGCTCCTGCGCAAAATCGAACTGCTCTCCCATTACGAAATCGCCCAGCGACTGGGCATTGCCATCAGTACCGTGGAAAAACAACACGCCCGGGCCCTGCGACTGCTCCGGGCCGCGCTGTCGGCCCAAGCCGATTCCCCAACGCCCGCCGGTACCACGTCGCCCGCACAGGAGGCCCACCTATGAATTCGTTTCCCAAGCACCGCGATCCCGCCGCCGAAGAACAGGCGTCGCTCTGGGCCGCCCGCCTGGATGGCTCGGTGTTGTCCGCCACCGACCGCCTCGTCCTCGATGAATGGCTGGCCAAACATCCCGACCACCGCGCCCTGCTCTCGCGCTATTGCCAGTTTTCCGCCGACCTCGAGCAGCAATTGCCGTTGATTGAAGGCATCAAGGAACTGTCGGCCGGAGCCCGGATAACACCTGCGACTGCTCAGCCGCTTCCTTGGCTGCGCTGGCCAATGATGGCTGGTGCGGCGCTGACCGCTGCTGCAGCAGTCGCACTGGTGTTCTGGCTCGGTCAGCCGAAACAGCAGTTCGAGAATATCGCCACCCCCGCCGCCCAACGGCAAACGCTCACCCTCGCAGATGGCACGCGCGTGGAATTGAATGCGCAGACCAGCCTCCAGATCGAGATCAACGGTCAGGGCCGGCGGGTGCGCCTCGCTTCCGGCGAAGCTTTTTTCGCCGTCCACAAAGACCCTTCCCGACCGTTCCTCGTGGAAACACCCACCGGTTCCGTCCGGGTCACCGGAACTAAATTCGACGTACGCACCGAGACCAGCGGGTTGCTCGAAGTGACCGTGCTCGAAGGATCCGTCCAGACCCATCCCGGGGATTTGACGGGCCAGCACACCACCCCGGTCATACTGGGTGCTGGCGATAATTTGCTCGCCGGTCCCGGCGGAATTCACCGGCAGTTTCTCACCTCCGCCGAACTCGATGACGCCCTCGCCTGGCGCCAGGGCCAGCTGGTTTTCAAGGGCGTGCCATTGAGGGAAGTTCTCGCCCGTTTCGCCCGTTATCATGGCCGCGGCATCACCGCGACCGCGGACGCAGCGGAGATCAGCGTCGGCGCCCGCTTCAGTCTCGACGACCTCGACGGATTTTTTGCCGCGCTGGAAGAAGCATTGCCCGTGAAGGTGACGCACAATTTGAATGGCACAGTGGGAGTGGCCCGGCGTCCCGATCGATAATACCTTCGCCTTTTCGAAGGCCGATCAGGATCTTTTCCACCAACCATGCGTTTCGCGAGAAGTCTGCTGCGCCCCGTCCTATGGTGTTTTCTCTGTTTCCTCCCGGTCCTGGCCCGTGCGGCGCCGGTGGACTTCGCTCTTCCCGCCCAGCCAGCCGCGAACGCGCTGCTGGCTTTTTCAAAACAAGCGAAGATCGAAGTGCTGTTCTCTTTCGACGAATTGCGCAAAGTTCAATCCAACGCGGTCACCGGATTCTACGAGCCGGAGAATGCCCTCGTCCATCTGCTCGGTGACACCGGGTTCACCATCCGGCGCGATCACAAGGGCAAGTTCGTCGTCACGCCCGCGCGAGGGCCCGCCGGCTCGATCAAAGGCCGCCTGCTCAGTCCGGACGGACGCGGAGCAGAGAACGTGCGCGTGACCGTTCTCGAAACCCGACAGTCGGCGAAGAGTAATCGGAATGGCGAATTCCAAATCGATTCCGTCGCGCCGGGAACCTACCGGGTCACTGCCACGCACGAAGGTTACCAACGGTTGCAAATTGACCGGGTCGCGGTGGAATCCGGCGGGGTGCAGACCCTCGAAACCCAAACGCTGCAGAGAGCCGAGGACCTCACGCGCCTCGATCCTTACATCGTCCAAGGCAAAGCCGAACCGCCAAGGCCGTTTGGTCGCAGCCGGGACGCGCTGCCGCCGCGCAGCTCGGTGGGCAACATCGATCTGCCGCGCACGGAAAACGACGCCCTGCCCTACACGATTTATGATCGCGAACAAATCACCCGCAGCGGCGTGGTCGGCCTGAGTGAATTCCTGCAACGCTCCGTGCTCGAAAGCGACGCGGCCACATCAGTCCGCGAACTGGAGAACAGCCAGATTCCCGGAGGCAGTAATTTGAAACTACGCGGTTTTGACTCCGATGAAACAGTGGTGCTTGTCAACGGCCGCCGTCTCCCGGAAGGCCTCACGGGCCTGGATCAAAACGTCCGGACACTGGGACCGGACGTCAATTTCATCCCGCTCAGTCTGATTCAACAGGTGGAAGTGCTACCGGTTTCCGCTTCCGCGCTCTACAGCGGCAGCGCAGTCGGCGGAGTGATCAACATCGTGATGCGCCCGTCCTTGGAGGCGACCGAAGTCACCACCACTTACACCAATGCGGCGCGAGGTTTCGACGCGCCCCAATCCTCGATTTCCTTTTTGCACGGCAGGACTCTCCTCGACGGAAAACTGCATCTCCGCTTGAATGCCAGTTTCACCCGCTCGACGCCGCCCGCGGAGTCGGAACTGGCTTATCACCAAGCCCGCCCCCGGGCCACGGTTGGACTTGCCGATCCGATCTATCGCGCGACGCCTAATCTACGCAGCGTGGACGGTTCTCCACTATTCGGTCCTGGCACCTCTTCGGTGACATCGGTCGCGCCAGGTGCAAATGGCACGGAAGGGCTTGCGGCATTTACCGGACGCCAGGGAGTGCGCAACTTTGCTTTCTTCGATTCCGCCGGCGGGCTGAACGCGTCGATCAACAGCGTGGATTACGCCTATGGCCGGCGTCAGCAGCGCTCCGCTTATTTTGGCTCCGCCGTGTATGATGTCCTGCCGTGGCTTCAAATCGGTTTGGACGGCACTTACGTGCGCACCGTGGTCAACCGCGGTTATGATGTCGTCAATGCCGACCTCCAGCTAAACGCGGGCTCGGCATTCAACCCGTTCGGCCGGGACATAAAAGTATCCTTGAATGAAATTACCCCGCAGCTCGGTCCCAATTACAGCGAAGCGCAGCTCGAAACATCCTCTGCGGTTCTCGGTTTTCTCATCAAACTGACCGCCGACTGGCAGGTCTCGTTCGATACCCAATACGCCCGCAACGTCACCCGCTACCGCGGGCTCGCGCTGCCCGACAGCAAGCGCTGGCAGCAACTCGTCGACGACGGTCTCTACAACCCGCTCCGCGACACCCAGACCGGCGCGCCGCCCGCCGCATTTTATAACCGGGCGCTGGTGTACTACGGAGGCCGGGGAAAGTTCGCGACCCTGGGCAATTTCGATACGCTTGATGCGGCCGTGCGCATCACCAACCGGAAATTAACCCTGCCCACCGGCCAAGGTGCGGTGAATTTCGGCGGCGATTATCGGCGCAGCCATATCGACCCCTATACTGAGGAGCGGCGCCTGGGCGACGGCTCCCTGGCGGAGGATCCGATTCAATGGACCGGGCGCACCTTGCAGCGTTACAGTGCGTTCGGCGAATTGCAGGCGCCGCTTTTGCCAGAACGCTGGTTGCCGCGGTGGCTGCACAAGGTGGAGGCCGATCTTGCCGTGCGCTATGTCGCCGCCGATTCCGCCAAGGAAACCAACGTGGCCCCGACCCTGGCGCTAAAAGCCGATCTCGCCGGCGGGCTCTCCCTGCGGGGAAGTCTGACCACGTCCAACCGCTTTCCCACGCCCATCATGAGTGAGCGGGTCAATAGGCCGACTGGAACCGGCGGCTCCGGTTCGGACAACCTCGTGGACATCATCGATCCGAGACGTGGCAGCCAGAGCTACCAAACCGTGATGAAAGAAATCATCAACACCAGCCTGTCCACCGAAAGCTCGGTGACGCAAACAGCCGGTGCGATCTGGCAGCACGGCAAAGTTCATCGCCTTCGCATCGCCGTCGATTTTGTGGACACGCGCAAAGTGAACGAGTTGGTGGCAGTGACCCAGGCCGCCGACGTGCTGAACTTGGAATCAATTTTCCCTGGGCGCGTCACCCGCGCTCCCTTGGAGCCCGGCGATGCCCAGAGTGTGGGACGCGTCACCTCCTTGCTCTCTGGAATCCTGAATCTCTCCTCGCGTCATTCCCAAAATTGGAGCACGTCGCTCGATTATGTCTGGACGGAATGCCTGGGAGGAGCAGTCGAAGTGTACGGCCGATGGCTTTATTTTCACCGTTATGATCGTGAGTTGACCCCGGGTTCCGGACTGGTCGACGAATTGAACCGCCCCGACGGCACGGCCTCCGGCCTGTTGAAACACCGGGTGAATTTCGGCGCCGGCTGGTCAACCCCCAAAATCGGGTTCGGACTCGACGGCCACTATTTCGATTCACGCCTCCTGCCAATCAAGGAATGGGCGGATCAAGGGAGCGACCGCATCAAGCCCTACTGGCAATTTGACGCCTTTCTCCAAGGCGACCTCGCGCATCTGCTCCCTTGGAAAAGTTCCCGTTACGGCCTGCGCGGACAGTTGCGCGTCAACAACCTCTCCGGCTTCGAGTACCCGAGATATGTCAACGAAGGCTCGGGGGCCGGCGTGCAACCTTACGGCGACTGGCGCGGCCGCACTTATTCGCTTTCCTTAACCGCGACGTTTTGATCGCGCCTCTCATTTCCCGCTTCACCTGTCCGTTCCCGTCTGCTTCCCTGAGTTGACATGCGAATCTTGATTTCCGGGATCTGCGGTTTTGTCGGCAGCACTCTCGCCCGAACCCTGCTCGCCGCCGGTCGTGGCTATGAAATCCACGGCTTTGATAATTTCATCCGGCCCGGCAGCGAGAGCAACCGGGCGGATTTGAAAGCGGTCGGGGTTAAATTGTTTCACGCCGATCTGCGCGCCGCGAGCGACTTGGAAACCCTGCCCGCCGTGGATTGGGTCATCGATGCCGCGGCCAATCCCAGCGTCCTCGCCGGCGTGGATGGGAAAACTAGTTCGCGCCAGCTTGTGGAGCACAATCTGGGCGGCACGATCAACCTGCTCGAATATTGCAAGACTCACAAAGCCGGATTTATTTTGCTGTCGACCAGCCGGGTTTATTCCATCGCGCCACTGGCGGATTTGAAAGTAACGGCCGTCAACGGCGCCTTTGTCCCCGCGACGGATCACCCGTTTCCCACCGGTTTGAGCTCCGCCGGTTTGGATGAAACTTTTGCGACAACCGCACCCATTTCGCTTTATGGCTCCACCAAACTCGCGTCCGAGGCGCTCGCGCTTGAATATGGCGAGACCTTCGGCTTCCCGGTTTTCGTCAACCGCTGCGGAGTGCTGGCCGGAGCCGGCCAGTTCGGTCGCGCCGACCAGGGCATCTTCGCTTACTGGATCAATGCGTGGCGGCAGAAGCGTCCGCTGAAATACCTCGGCTTCGGCGGCCACGGCCACCAGGTGCGCGACTGCCTCCACCCCCGCGATCTCGTCCCGTTGTTGGAAAAACAATTTGCCGCGCACAAGATCCCCGCTACCGACCGGATCGCAAATATTTCCGGCGGGGCGGCCTCCGCCATGTCGCTCAAGCAGCTCAGTGCCTGGTGCGCCGGGCGTTTCGGCCCGCACGCCGTCGTATCCGACGGCGCTCTGCGGCCGTTTGATATTGCGTGGATCGTGCTCGACTCCGCCAAAGCCAAACGCGTGTGGAACTGGCAACCGGCTATTCCAGCCCCCGCCATTCTGGAAGAAATCTCCCTGCATGCGGATAAAAACCCCGATTGGCTTGAACTGTCGGCCCCGCTTTGACGCTCATGCTTGAGTGGTTTGATGCCCACCCGGCAGCCTACTGGAGAATTGCCTGGAGCTGTTTCGGCGGATTGCTTCTCGTTACTTTTACTCCGCTGATCGCGGGACTGCGAAGTGGAATGCCCGTTGATTTCACCACGCGGATCACCCCCCGCTGGCTGTATTTAAGCATCCTGTTTCTGACCTTCTTTTCATTTCGGTGGCCGCTCTTCTTTGTGAATGAGGAGCTGAATCCGGACGAAAGCCAAATCATTGCCGGTGCGATTACGCTCAGGCACGATCCTCTCTACTGGCGGTCGGTGGACGGCATGACCCATGGCCCGCTTGATGACTACCCATTAATGCTACCTTGGCTCGCCGGCCAAACTCCCGGTTATTTGTCCGCTCGCCTGATCGCTGCCTGCCTCGTGCTGGGTGCAGTGATGCTGCTTTATTGCACGCTAATCCGTTACGTACCCGACCCGATCGCCCGCGTCGGTACTCTGCCGGCATTTTGCTTTTTTGCGTTCAGCACCTACTGGGATTTCGTTCATTATTCCAGCGAGCACATGCCAGTATTTCTATTGGCCTCTGGGCTGTATTTTCTTACAGCGGACCTCCGCGGTCCCGAAAGGCAGCTCTTCTCCTGGCGTTGGCTGGGGGCCGGCATCACGCTGGGCGCCTTGCCGCTCGCGAAGCTACAAGCGGCCCCAATCGCCGCGGTTCTGCTGCTCACCGGCGCGACGCTGGATTTTTTCAGCGGGCGCCTTTCCCGGCATGATCGGTGGTGGCGGGGGGGCGTCCTGCTGGCGGGGAGTGTTCTGATTCCCGGTACAGCCGGCGCGCTACTTCTGGCCGCTGATCAATGGCATCATGCATGGAATTCTTACGTCGTACAAAACGTCGCCTATGTCGAAGCGAGAGACTACTCGAGTATGCAGATGTTGCGGCAATTTTGGCACTATGCCAACGTCGGTGGATTTTTCGCCTACGCGGTGGGGTCCGCCTTATTCTTAATGATTGGCTTTTTGGTGGTCATCCTGCGGCGCAGACGGGCGGACACCGGCAGGAACGGAACCAGAAATCTTATGATTTTTGCCGGCGTATTCTTACTGGCGAGTTTCATCTCCGTACTCACTCCGGGCCGACAGATCTCACACTACCTTCTTTTTCTGGTGATGCCCGCGGGCTTTGGCGTGAGCATTATTTTTGCCGCGTGTTGGCAGACTTGCCCTGAGAAATCAACTACCCCTGCGCCGATCCAACCAGCCCTTCTCATCACGCTGTTTTTCAGCCTCTTGGTCTGGCCGCAAATTCAGTGGAGGATCAGCCTCCCTCATTCCTACG
>JANYDX010000182.1 GCA_025363395.1 Verrucomicrobiota bacterium | reverse complement strand
CTTGCCGTCCCGGATGTATTTAACCGCGATTTTTGTCTCGGGCGGGGTTTGTGAAATGATCAGCCGCAGATCATCGGTGGAGGTCACCGTCTTGTCATTGATCGCAATGATGATGTCCTCGCTCTTCAGTCCGGCCTTCGCGGCAGGACCGTCGGCCGGTTTCAGCTCGGTGATAATCACTCCCCTCGCCTCACCCTTGAGTCCGAAAGATTCCGCCATGTCGGAATTCAAAGTGTCGGTGGACACGCCCAGATAACCGCGCGAAACCTTTCCGGTCTCGATCAGGCTGTGCATAATGCTGCTCGCAAGATTGATCGGGATGGCAAAACCGATGCCGATGTTACCCTGGGAGGTTGAGATGATGGCCGAGTTGATGCCGATCAGCCGGCCGCGAGCGTCGATCAAGGCACCGCCGGAATTACCCTGGTTGATCGCCGCATCGGTCTGGATGAAATCTTCATAGCCCTGCACTTCCTCGAGGATTCGCACGCGCCGGTTCGTCGCGGACACAATGCCCATCGTAACTGTCTGGCCGACGCCGAGGGGATTGCCGATGGCGAAAACCACATCACCCACCCGCAGCTTGGCACTGTCGGCCAGAGTGGCGGCGGGAAGATTTTCCACCTCGATCTTGATCACCGCGACATCTGTTTTTGGATCGGTGCCGATGACCTTGGCCGTGAATTCGCGCTCATCATTCAACCGCACTTTCAGCTCGTCCGCCTCCTCGACCACATGGTTGTTGGTGATGATAAAACCGTCGGTCGAAATGATGACGCCCGAACCCAACCCATGCTGCTTTTGGTCGCTGCCCTTCATGCCGTATTGGCGGAGAAATTCCGGCACCTGTTGATGGACCACCTTGCTGGAATAAACCGAAACCACGGCGGGACGGATGCTCTCCAACGAATCCGCGTAACTGGTGACAACCGGGGACTTGAGATCACTGACTGGCGTGGCGTCGACCTTGAGCACCGGTTTCTTGACGGGTGCGGTGGTTTTCGGAGCAGTTTTTTCCGCCGCAAACAAACCCGCGCCGGAGCCGAGGGCAGAAGCGATTAACCCGAGGATCAGGGCGGCCGACTTGATTTTCATAAGCAATGTGCGGACAGGGACACCAACCGGTCGGCGCTGTTCCTGTCCAGCGGCTAGAAGCCCTTGATTTTAAAGAGGCTCGTCACGCTTTCGTTCGTGTTGATCCGCAAGATCGCTTCACCCAGCAGCGGAGCGATGCTCAGCACCGTAATGGGCAGCCCGCGCGCGTCGATCGGCACCGAGTTGGTGGTGATCAACTCGTCGATGACACCCGTCTTGAGACGCTCGTAAGCCATTTCATTCAGCACGCAGTGACTGACGGCCGCGCGGATGCTGGTCGCACCGTGCGCGCGAAGAATCTTGGCCGCGGCGGTGAGCGTGCCGGCCGTCTCGGTCATGTCGTCCACGAGCAGGACATCGCAGCCTTCCACTTCGCCGACGATGCTGATCGCCTCGACGGTCGTGGCGCTCGTGCGCTTCTTGGCCACGAGACCCAGCGAAGCGCCCAATACATCCGCATACGCCGAGGCCATTTTCATGCCGCCCACGTCGGGGGAGAAAACCACGAGCTTGTTGCTGCGTTTGGTCGCGAGGTACTGGAAGAAAACCGGCGACGCAAACAAGTGGTCAACGGGAATATCGAAGAATCCCTGGATTTGCTGGCTGTGGAGATCCATCGCCAGCACGCGATTGGCGCCGGCCGACATGAGGAGGTTTGCGACCAGCTTGGCCGTGATCGGCACGCGCGGCTGGTCTTTGCGATCCTGCCGGGCATAGCCGTAAAACGGAATGACTGCGGTAATGCGCTGCGTCGAAGCCCGCTTGGCGGCATCGATCATGATCAGCAGCTCCATCAAATGATGGTTGGTCGGGGGGCAGGTGGACTGGATGATGTAAACGTCCGCTCCGCGGATGTTCTCATTGATCTTCACGAACGTCTCCCCATCCGGAAAACAATTCACGGTCGCGTCCCCCAAGGGAACGCCCATGCACTGGCAAATTTCCTCTGCCAGTGCGCGATTGGAAGAGCCGGAGAATATCTTTAGCCGCGAGTCGCTCATGTAGTCCCGTGACTAAGGGAGAATGGGACGGGCGAGAAGATTATTCTATTTTTTCTCCAGAATTTCCACGCGCTTGAACAGATCGGGCAGCCGCTGATGCAGAACCTGCAGCCGGCGCTCTAGCATGTAGGGAATCGCCGGGGAGCCATTGACGTAGCTGCCCGGCGGCAGGGTGTAGGTCAAAGCCGTCTGACCGCCGATTTTGCTGCCCTTGCCGAGGGTGATGTGTCCGCCCACGCCGGCTTGCCCGCCCAAGATCACGAAATCCTCTAAAGTGCTGCTGCCGGCAATGCCCACTTGGGCGCAAAGAATGCAATGTTTGCCGATAATCACGTTGTGGGCGATCTGCACCAGATTGTC
>JANYDX010000181.1 GCA_025363395.1 Verrucomicrobiota bacterium | reverse complement strand
CATAAACCCGGCGTCGGGCGTCCACCCGTTCCCCCAGAACCTGCAATTGCGCCCGACCGATTCCAGCCAGCACATTGCTCATCCGGTAATTAAAGCCAAGTTGGGAATGCTGATAATGCTGTGCGGCGTCGCGGGCCTGGGTAGCCAAGAACTTCGCCTGATTGATCAGTCCGGCATCATCCGAGACAAGCATACCGCCACCAGATGTGGTGATGATCTTGTTACCGTTGAAAGAAAATATTCCCAACCGCCCAAACGCTCCCGCGGGACGACCGGCAAACGTCGCCCCCAGCGCTTCAGCCGCGTCCTCAACCAATGGAACGTCATAGCGGGCACACGCGGCGGCAATCCGTTCCAAGTCCGCACACTGCCCGTACAAATCAACTGCAATCACGGCGCGCGGCAGGCGGCCGATTCTCGCACGTCCTGCGAGCCATTCCTCCATTAAAACCGGATCCATGTTCCAGGTCGCCTCATCGGAATCGATAAAGACCGGCCGGGCCTGTTCGTATATGATCGGATTCGCGGATGCCGCGAAAGTGAAGGTCGAGCACACCACGTCGTCACCAGGCCTGACCCCAAGCAAGCGCAGCGAAAGATGGATCGCCGCCGTGCCCGACGACATCGCCGCCGCGTGCCGGAAACCAAAACGTGCAGCAAATTCCTTTTCAAACGCGTCCACGTGCGGGCCAACCGGCGCGATATAATTCGAGCGGAAAGCCTCCTCAATAAAAGCAAGCTCGGCCGCACCCATGTGCGGTGGCGACAGGAAAAGGCGATTCTTCAACGGAGTGGGCGCAGCTAAAGCATTCATAGGTTCCTCGAAATTGCCGACGGTTGTACCGCGAGACCCAATTGCCCCAACCCCCGCAGCACTTCCCCGAAGCCCGGATCATTCCACAAATTCTCCAAGGGCGCACTGCTCGTGAGACGAATGAAATATTGTTCGCGGCTGCCGAGTACCGCCTGTTGCACCGCGTCTTTCCACCACAGCAGCGGATCGGGCACATTGTTGAAACGTTCGCCGTAATCGTAGGTTCGCCCTTCAACCAGGTGCCAATACATCACATAGGTGGGAGCGCCGCCGCGTGGCGGCTCGAAAATCCTCCACTCCGCCGGCTGCAGGGCAACATCGCCAATTTTCTCCGCGACTTTGAATTTCATTTGCAGGCACTGCCATCCATTCTCCGTCCAGCAACGATCCGGAGTATGCGAGGCCACAAGCCGTGTCGGCATTTTCCCGGCCCCCCAATAGGCGACATAGACTCCAAAGCTTTCTCCCGCCCGGCTATACTCCCGACTGATCGCCTCATCGTAGTTCAACACCTTCTCCACTTCAGTGGAGAGAAATTCGTTCACCCCCAAAGGCACTTCCCGACCATTCCAGCCCACGGGCGCCAGTGGCACCGTTTGCCTCAAATGCGGCGCTCGTGCGTGAGGCGTCTCGCGGAAAAAATTCACGCCTTGCACTGCCACCGCCGTGACCAGCGCAAAGCCCGGCAAGATCAGCGACCAGCACTTCGCGATTGGTTTCGATTTATTCATGGGCCGCCCCCCGTACTTTATACGGCCGGGCGGGCACGCCGAAGACCGTCGCTCCCGCCGGAACATCCCGCGTCACCACCGAACCGGCACCGATCACCGCTCCATCACCCACTTTGACCCCCGGCAAAATCGTCGCATGGCTGCCCACAAGTACGCCTTCTCCCAGCACTACTCCGCCGGTGATATCGACGTGGCAATGCAATTGGCTCCACCGGCCAATCACCGCATCATGGTCCACGGTTGAATGTACATTGACCGTCACAAAATCGCCGAGCTTCGCGTCTGAACCCACCACCGCGTGTGGACACAGAATCACCCCCGCACCGAGTGCCACATCCTCGCCCCGGACTGCAGTCGAATGGATTATCCGCTTGAAGGCACCACCACGGGCCATGATCCGCTCGATGCAGCTACGCTTGAATTTCACCTGGCCAATCGCACAGACAAACAAATCCTCGGGGCATACCTCGTAATTATGCGTGTCGCCCAGCAGGGGGACATTTTTCGCATACCCATCAAGCGCCCGAGGATTGTCATCCAAAAATCCCTTCACCGGCCACAAGGCCCCGGACTGGCGCACCCACGCCAGCATCTCCCGGCCAAAGCCACCGGCGCCAATAATCACGATTTTTTTCATGTGGAGATGCTCCGTGATTTTTTCAGATTGCGCGTAGTCTCCAGTCCGTCGACCAGCCGAACGACCGCGGGAAGCTTATGCCGTGCGAGCAGCGGGGACGCGAAGGAGTGCAGGATTCGCTTCACTAACAAGGCATCGACCTCGGGGCCGCTCCAGACAACTTCCGCGATCACGATCTGCCCGAGGACCGCGTTTGGTTCCGCTCCCACCCGGCAGTCTTCCACGAACGGATGCTCCAGCAACACGCTCTCGACCTCGCCGGGCAAAACTTTTTCTCCACCAATATTGATCAATTCCTGCCGCCGACCCAGCACGCGTATGGTCCCGTCCGGCGTTTGTTCAGCCAAGTCTCCGGTGCGATACCAACCCGAGGATTCAAAGCCGGTGGTTTCGCCGGACAGGTATCCGAGCGCGCGGGAAGGACTGCGGACCCAAAGCTCGTCGCCCACAATCTTCCACTCAAATTCGGTCTGGTCATCGCGCAACCGCAGACCGGAACCGGCTTCGCGGACGGGCAACGCGCCTGTCTCACTCGTGCCGAAACGTTGCACAAATTCCACGGCCGGAAATGTCGTGCGAAGCCGGGCGAGCAGAGTCGCTGGCATCGGTTCAGCGCCATAGGGCACGATGCGCAGCGAACTTAAATCGTGCGTGTCTTGAACTCCCGCGAGCAGGAGAAGATTGAGAAAACTGGGTGTCGCGGGCAACACTTCCACCCGATGCCGGGCAATCGTCTCGGCCACCGCCCGCGCACTAAGCTCAGCTGGCGGAGCCACTAGGATTTGCTGCCCCGCCAGAGCGCGCCACGCCATATCGAGCCCGCCAATGTGATCGAATCGCATCAGGGGCAAGGTCCGCCGTGCAGGCCCATTCTTCAGCGGCACCGTTGCCAGCAACGCGGTGAGATCGTGCAGCACCAGCTTCGCAGCTCCTGTCGTTCCTCCCGTGGCGACAATCAGTCCGGGATGGCGGCGCCGACGCAGCTCACCGAGCAAACCCGCAGCCACCTCCGAGGCCGTTCCTGCAAGCACCCGGAAAATCCGTCCGTCTCTCACCTCCCAGCCAATCTCAATAAATTCCTTCCACGCCTGGATTTCGCCCAGCCGTTCGCGGCGGAGCGGAGCCACGACCGCCCCCGTGGCCGCCACCCCGAAAAGCCACGCCAGTGCTTCGAGCGTGGATTCACCCGATGTCACCACAATTTGCCCAGCCTCCACTCCCGCTTCCACGCATTGGCGACGTACTTCTTCGACCGCGGCACCGAACTGCAGCCAAACCAGTGACCCGGCATCATCCCGCCACAATTCGCTTCCGGCGCGTTCCTGCGCCAGCGCCGGAATGCTTTCCACGGTGAGAGCCGTCACTTCGTTGTCTAAATGGAGTCGCATGGGGCTTCGTCGCTGAGGGCGGCGTTGAGGCCCGCCGCACCGCGACCGGTGGTCAGCCGGTAACTCCGCCGAGATAGATTACCTGGCCCGTGATGAAATCGCTTTGGGGCGACGCAAAAAAATCCACGACGTTAATGATGTCTTTCATCGTGCCGAACCGCCGGATGGCCTGCCGGGCGAGCAAAGCGTCCATTTTTTCCTGCGGGACGCTCTTGATCAAATCGGTTGGCACGGGAGTCGGGCCGACGGCATTCACGGTCACACCGGTCTGGCCCAGTTCACGCGCGAGGACCTGGGTGAATGATTCCACCGCCGCCTTGCTCGCCGCGTAAATCGCCTCGCCTTCGAGCCGGAGCGGAGTCGCGACCGTGGCAAAATTAACAATGCGCCCCGACTTGTGGCGCAACATCGCCTTGGCTCCTTCGCGGCAGAACAGAAAGGTGCCGTGGAAATTGGTGTCGAATATGCTGCGCGCCACCGAGGCCGGCGTGAGCAGCGCGTGGTTCATTGCGGCGATACCCGCGTTGTTGAGCAGCACATCAATCCGTCCGTGTTCTTTCACCACCGCGCGAATCATCGCCACCACCGCCTTCTCATCCACCACATCGAGCATGAAATGACGATAGCTCCGGTGACGGACAGTGGCGGGCTTACGGCTGCAGCCGCAGACAATATCACCCTGGCGAAGAAAGTGCTGGGCCAGCACACGGCCGATGCCCCGGCTCGTCCCTGTGATCACGACGATGCGTTTTTTCGCACTCATACGGCCAGCAGCTCCATAATGTAGCCGGCAAGCGCATTAACATCCCGGAACGGGGAGCGGCTCCGGCTCATGGCCTTTTCACTGGCCAAGACGAGTTCGCGATCAAACTCCTGACCCAGCCGATATTCGAGATCGGCCAGGAAATTCACCAAGTCCAGACTGTCGAGTACGCCCTCGGGTCCGAATATTATTTCCCCTGCGCTGGAAACCGGACGCGGCATGGTCTCGATTACGACCCGGCGGACTTTTTCCAGGCTGATTTGATTGGTTGTACTCACGGCGGGACGGTTGCCCACGCCCCAGTGGCTGTCCAGAATCCGAAAGTTACATTAAGGTGACTGCAGATCCCAATTGTAACGAACCCCCTGCCGGAAGCGCGCGCTTCGCCGGATCGCATGTCACAACGGTGTGTCGAACCCGCCGACTCGACAGGCCGGATGTTGTTAATCCCAACCGATGCCGCACGAATACGGTGCGACTATTCTCTGGGCACTGACGGACGCGTCCCGTTAAACCGCGGCATTGTGGCCGCGCCCTCCGCCGAAATATCCTTGCGACGGAAAACTTTTACCACGGTCAACGCGATCACCTTGAGATCGAGCCAAAATGTTCTGTGCTCCACGTACCAGAGATCGAGGCGGAATTTTTCCTCCCAACTCAGGGCATTGCGGCCGTTGATCTGCGCCCAACCCGTCAGCCCGGGACGTACGTCATGGCGCCGCGATTGTTCGATCGAATACAAAGGCAGGTAGTCAACAAGCAGCGGCCTTGGTCCCACCAGACTCATCTCGCCCCGGAGAATATTCCAAAGCTCAGGCAACTCATCGAGACTGGAAGCCCGCAACCACCGGCCGAACCGGGTGAGTCTTTCCGCGTCCGACCGGCGACTGCCGGCAGCATCGCGGACATCGATCATCGAGCGGAATTTCCACATGGTGAAAATTTTCCCGGCGCGCCCGGGCCTCCGCTGCGAAAACAAAATCGGCGAACCGAGATTGATTCGCACCAACACTGCCAGCACCAGCAACACCGGGGCCAATAAAACCAAAGCGGTGAGAGAAACAAAAAAATCAAACAAACGCTTCATGATTTCCAATCGTCAACCATGCCGTGCAACTCCACCGCAGTGGCTTCGAGCCAATCCCCCGCCACCTGGCGAGACGCGCCGATCCCGATCCCCACCCACGCCGCTTCTTCGGGCGCCTGATCAGCCAGCACCGAGGTTCGCCAATCCGGTGTCACTCCCTTCGGCAGCGAGTTCATCTTGGCGGAGCCCACCACTTTGCCGGAGGCGTCCACAAAGGTGAGAAACAAGCCCGCATCACCACCGGGACTTGACTGCCCGCGCAGACGCGCGGTGGCGACGTAAACGCAATCGGGTTCCACCGAAATCCACTGGTAGAGTTGCGAATCCCAAGCACCTTGCATCCGCAAGGCTCGTGCACTGTCGCCTGCGGCAGTGCCGACCAAGGCAGTCTGGCCCGTCTCGGTCGGCATCGCCCGCAACTCCCATCCCGCAGGAAGCGGACCTGAATGCGGATACAAAAACCGCGGCTCCTGCGAGTGCGGGGCCGACTTCACCAAAGAACTGTTTGAGGCCAGATTCGCCGCCACGCGCAATTTCCCTGCCGCCATCACGTCGGCTAATACCCGCCACTGCACCCGGTTGATCGCGTCAGGGCCTGCGAGCCCGAGGACGCGGCGCGGCGCGGAGGGATCTTGCTGGCCAGCCAACCAAAGCAAACGCGGCACCGGATCGTTGCGCACAAAAGCGGCGGGATCAAAGGCGGTCATCGCCGGAAGTTCTCCCTCGGAGGCCGCGATAATATTTCTGCGCAGAGTTGATTCGGCCTCAACCAAATTCCTGATCAAGCCCGCCAAAACCTCCTCCTTCGCCAGGGCGGTTTCCGGGCGCATCGCCACCAGTGAGGAGCGAATTCCATCAAACTTCACGCAAGCCTCGGTCACGGCAAACGCCCGCGACGTCCGGGCCACGCGCGTTGCAATCACCGGATCGGTGCCCGCCGCGCGGGCAGCCTCGTTCAACCATCGGCGCAACTCCATGCAGGTCTCAGCGGGAAACAGCCCGGCTTGGTCTTCTTGTTGGTACAGCTTCAGCCAATAGGGCGGACCTCGTTGCGTCATCCATTGGGTTTCGCAGCGTTCAAAGAAGCGCCGCATCGACGTTGCTGCCATGGCGTAATATCCCGGATAAAAATCATCCGCCAGATCCTCCACCGAACGATTTGGCTCCCACAGCAACTGCGCCAGCATCCAGACTTTGAAAGGATCGAATCCCCACTGCGGTCCGACTTCCGCCAGGTAGCCGCGGGCTCCGCGCAGCCAACCTGCGCGCACCGATTCCGCCAAAGGGGCCAACGGCATCCTCGGGATAAGAAACCCCTGGCCGTACGCGTATTCCCACAGACCGAATGCCTTCACACCCGACGCACCCCAGCGCGCCATCAGATCCAGATCCGCATCGCGATACGCGCTATCATAATATTGTGACCTGTCCGTGGTGACGAAGGGCAGCACTTGGCGATGCACGGGAAACGAGGGCGCATTCTCGCACCAAAAATAGGCGAGACAGCCGAGGTAACGATCGGGCTGGGAGCGTGCGAGCACCTCCGCGGCGCGATTCATGAAAGTGAAAACCAGTGGCGAATAGTCCGGCAGGCCGCGAAAATAACGCAGCGGCTCCACCAGCGCGCGCGTGGCCGCACTCTGGTCAAAGCGGACCGTGTCGTTGATCCCCAGTGAAAAACTCAGCCGCATTGGATCGAGTGCAAATGCCGTTGCTGCCGCCTGCGCTGAGTACTCCGCCACTTCAGGCATCGCCAGGTTTGGCTGCCAGTGGTGGTCTGTTTCAGCAGTCGGAAGGTACCGCTGGCCATCCAAAACCGGCGCCCAATCGGGACGGGATGCCAATCTTTCCGGTGGAAACACCCGGTCGAGAGCGTGGCTGAATTCCAATCGCCCGCGCAATCCGTTGTGTCGGGCCCAGACCTGCTCCGGGGGAGTATTCAAGCCCGTGAACTCGCGTGAGACGTAAGCTGGTTCGCGGCTCTCATTTAATTTTCTCAGCGACCACCGCGTTCGGCGCGGTATTTTCTCCCCCGTCTCACCGGGAGCATACCACCGCACGCCGCCCTCATGCTGGAGCAGCCACGCAACGGCGAAGCCCGTCGCCTCCGGGGTTGCGCCCTCGATATAGACGCTTCCTGCAAGTGATCGAATCCGAAAACCATCAGGCCCATATTCTCCGGTCTTTGGTGAGATAATATCATTCGAAACTCTCAGGGGCTGGAAACCACGGGCTCCGGTGGAGTCGCTTCCGAGATGGAATCCCCGTTCTCCCGCTTGAACCGGAGCGCGCACCGGCCAAGTCAGACCGGACATTTCAC
>JANYDX010000177.1 GCA_025363395.1 Verrucomicrobiota bacterium | reverse complement strand
ACTGGAGAAGGACGATGATTGCGGGTGATGAAAAACGAAACCTCCGTCCCCGCCCGTGCGGCAGGCCATCAGCCAAGATGTGCCAGCCTGTTTAGCCAAATCTTAAATCTGATCGACCGCCGGGAATTTGACGCGGCCGTCGCGCGCACCGGAGCCGAGAAGCGCAGCAAGGGTTTTAGTTGTTGGGATCAGTTTGTGGCGATGTGTTTTTGTCAGCTGGCGCAGGCCAAGTCGCTGCGGGAGATCACGCAGGGGCTGGCCTGTTGCGAAGGCCGTTTGCGCCACTTGGGGCTGCAGGAAGCGCCGGCGCGTTCCACGCTCAGTTATGCCAACCGCGTACGGCCCGCGGCTCTCTATGAAGAGGTGTTTCAACTGGCGTTGGCTCGTTGTCAGGCTGCCTCGCCGCAGCATAAATTTCGTTTCAAAAACAAGCTGCTCAGTCTGGACTCCACCGTGCTGGAGTTGTGCGCGAGCATGTTTGACTGGGCGCGTTTCCGTCGCGCCAAGGGCGCCGTGAAGTTGCATCTGCTGCTCGATCACGACGGTTATCTGCCAGGGTATGCGCCTATCACCGAGGGGGCGGTGGCCGACGTGAGCGTCGCCCAGCAACTGATCCTGCCGCCGGGCAGCATTGTGGCGATGGACCGGGGCTATAACGACTACCGCCTGTTTGAAGTTTGGAGCGAACAGAAGGTCGGCTTCGTCACCCGGCTGAAAACCAATGCGGAGTATTTCGTGACGAAAGAACGCAGCCAGGCCGCCACCGGGCTGATCCGACGCGACGAGTTGATCGAGTTTCAGTGCCTGACTGCCGGGCGAACCATTTGGCAAACCTACCGGCGGGTCGAAGTGTGGCTCGAAGACAAGCAAGCGACGCTCGTACTGCTCACCAATCTGCTGGATCTATCGGCGGTGACTATCGCCAACATCTACAAAGAACGCTGGCAAATCGAACTGTTCTTCAAAGCGCTCAAACAAAACCTGCGCATCAAAACTTTTGTGGGCACCAGTGCCAACGCCGTGCACATCCAGATTTGGACAGCACTCATCGCCATCCCGCTGCTCAAATACCTCCAGTTCAAATCCCGTTGCGCGTGGGCGCTCTCCCACCTGGTCGCACTGCTCCGCTGGAATCTGTTCAGTTACCGCGATCTGTGGACGTGGCTCGAACATCCACTGGATACTCCGCCGCAGTTGCCCCCTGATCCTCAGCTCAGCTTTGATTTGGACAGCATCCCGGCCACCAGCTGAATCCACCCGACCTTATTTTGGCATTTTTCCCGCTCCAGAGGAGACTCTCCACCAAATCAGCCCGTTTTCATCCTGTCTTGGACAGCAGTGCTCAGTTTAAATGAAAATGGAGGCTGAGTGCCCCACCCCGCGAGCCATGGCGTGCGTAAACTGCAACCCGCGGCATGCTAGACACCCCGCCTGCCAGAAGTACGCGGTTTCCTGCCGGAAGAACATCACGACAGGCGGGTTGATTATTATCTTTGACACTAATTAATCGACTGCTTTTTACTGTATACGAAATGCCTCCGAATGCCCCAAAATTCGATTTCCGGGTGTTGCGCCGATTGCGCGGACAACACGAAATGACCTTGGCGGACTTGTCCAAGGCTTCCGGTGTTTCCGTGGCGGTCATCTCGAAACTCGAGCGCAACCAGCAGTCCGCCGAGCTCGATACACTTTACCGGCTCGCGCGAGCCTTCGGACTTAGCGCCACTGATCTGCTCGCCCTCACGGAATCCCCTCTCGCCCACCGGTCGAATGAAAAATCCTACCGCTCGGACGAGTTCAAGTTTCGCCAGGTGAAGTATGCGAATGTCGTCGCGCTGCTCGGTTCCGCGCCCGCCGGCGCGAAGGTTTCCCGGCCTGAGATTCATCACGACGATACCGAGTTATGCTGGGTGACCGCCGGCAAACTTCTGCTCAGCCTGCCGCATGAGCAATGCGTGCTCGCGGCGGGCGAGAGCATCCAGTTTGACGCCATCCAGCAACACACCTACGAGGCGCTGGCTGACTCGCAATTCGTGATTCTGCACCTCCGCAAGGACAAGCGTTACTGATTTCCCATGCGCATCGACGACCAACTGAAACCCGCTTCGCTCGCCCCCGCCCTGGAAAATTTCTGGCAGGTGTCCGGCGAGAAACTCAATCTCACGCATCGCGATTATGATCCCGCGCGTGGAGCACCGGTCTTCACGGTCGCAGGCAAATACACCGCCCGCGGCTGGACCGAATGGACGGAAGGTTTTCTCTACGGCTCGGATTTGCTGCAGTTCGACGCCACAGGTGACGCCGCTTTCGCCGACCGCGGGCAGAAGTACACCGTCAGCCGCATGGCTTCGCACGTCAGTCACCTCGGGGTCCACGATCATGGATTCAACAATCTCAGCACCTATGGCAACTGGCTGCGCCTCCAGCGCGAGGGAAAACTGCCCGACGACCAGATTGATTTTTGCGAACTGGCGCTGAAAGTCTCCGGAGCCGTGCAAGCCTCGCGCTGGTCAAAAATCAACGGCGGCGGCGGCTACATTTATTCCTTCAATGGTCCGCATTCGCTCTTCGTCGACACCATCCGTTCCTGCCGGATCGTGATGGTGGCACACCGGCTTGGCCACCGGCTGATGGGCGAAAATGATGCCGCGCACTCCCTGCTGGAACGCGGGCTGCAGCACATCGAGGCCACCGCGAAGTACGCTGTTTTTTATGGAGAAGGGCGCGACACCTATGATGAACGCGGCCGGACGGCGCACGAATCGGTGTTCAATCCCAACGACGGACGCTTCCGCTGCCCCAATTCCCAACAAGGCTATTCCG
>JANYDX010000167.1 GCA_025363395.1 Verrucomicrobiota bacterium | reverse complement strand
TCCTTGGCGGCGCGGGCGCGCATGGATTCCCGGATCTCAGCCAGCCACGCGCGATCCTTGATGACCGGAGTGATCAGGGTCCGGTCAATGTTGTCCTGGTCAAAGGTGGGGACGGCTTCGAGGAATGCCGTGCTGTATTTGGCGATGATCGCATCGAGGTTTTCGGGGGCACTGCGATATTCCGAGTAACTATTGTTCAGGTACGCGGTGCTTTCCTTGCCGGCTTGGTTGGTGATTCTCAGTTCAAGCTCGCCCTTCACGACGACCTGCATGGCGGGCGTTTGTTTCCGCAGCGCAGCCGCGAAGGTCTCGGTAAAAGCACCCGATGAAATTCGGGCGTCCCAGGAGCAGCCACTCCAGCTGATTGCACAGACGATGACCAGAAGCAGTCGTTGCATTCCCATCTTTCAAGCACAGCAAACGCTCGGCTGTCAGGCAAGGTGCGACTCGCCGGATGCGGCCGGCAGGTTCTCGTCTTGCGCGATGGCCGCAAAAATACTTTCCACGGGCTGGTTGAGCGCCTTGGGATAAAGGAAAAGGGTCACGATTCGCCGCGTGACATAGCCTGGATTCCCGCTGGTGCCCAAGAGCGGGGCAAATCGGTTCCACTCGGCGATCCGGGCGGGTGTCACTCCTGGCTGCTGCAGGAACCATTGGGCTACGCCGGCATCCTCAGGTTGGCTGCGAATGGCGGCGAGCATCGTTGTTTTCTTCAGACCGAAGTGACGGAAAAAGTAGCCGTCGACGCCGACCCGGCTGCCGAACGCGATGCGGTAGCTGAAGGGCAATTCTCCTCGCAGATAAAGGCGTGATTTCGCCACATGGCGCGGGAGCCAGCAGCAATTGGCAAGTCGGGTAAGCGGGTGGGGAAGTTGCATCGGCAAAGCGGACCTCAAGGGTACCCGAGCCAGGCCATTTGGCCAATCACAAAGCCGTGATCGGCGGCATTTTTTGGAGTCCGAAAAAATTATACCCTAGCCGGTAATTTGGGATGTACTGACAGTCAGAATTAACTTCCGTTGCCATTGCGGCGTCGCATTTTAAACCCGTTGCTTCCACCCCGATGTTACCCCCGAAGGATTCTGTTCCCTCGCCTGTGCTTCGTCCGATTCGAAAGCTCATGGCGGCCAACCGCAGTGAAATCGCCGTGCGCATCTTTCGCGCCGCCACCGAACTTGGTCATCGGACTGTGGCGGTCTTTGCTCAGGAAGACCGGCTGAGCATCCATCGCTACAAGGCCGACGAAGCCTACCAAGTCGGCCAAGGCAAGGGCCCGGTCGCGGCTTATCTCGACATCGACAGCATCGTCGGCGTCGCGAAAGCCAAGGGAGTCGACGCTATTCATCCGGGGTATGGTTTTCTTTCCGAGAATGCGGAATTTGCCCGCGCGTGCCAGAAGGCCGGCGTGATTTTTGTGGGGCCGAGGCCTGAATTACTGGAGATGATGGGCGACAAGACCGCCGCACGGGCCCTCGCGAAAAAAATCAATGTCCCCGTCCTGCCCGGCACCGAGGAACCCGTGACTGATCGCGACGAGGCGATGAAGGTCGCAAAGACCATCGGTTTCCCGCTGATCATCAAAGCGGCCTTTGGCGGCGGCGGTCGCGGCATGCGCGTGGTGCACAAGCCCGGCGATCTCGCCGCGCTGCTCGACGAGGCGCAGGGCGAGGCGGGGCGCGCGTTTGGCAACCCGGCGGTCTTCCTTGAGAAATACATCTCACGGGCCAAGCACATTGAGGTGCAGATTCTCGGAGATCAGCACGGCAACGTTATCCACCTGCACGAGCGCGATTGCTCCGTTCAGCGCCGGCATCAAAAAGTAATCGAGGTGGCGCCGAGCTTCGGCCTGCCTCCGGCCGTCGTGGCCGAGCTTTGCGAAGCAGCGGCTCGCATGGCCCGTGCGGTGCGTTACGACAACGCGGGCACGATTGAATTTCTCTACGATCTCGACCGCCACGAATGGTTCTTCATCGAGATGAATCCCCGCATCCAGGTGGAACACACTGTGACGGAGGTCATCACCGGCCTCGACCTGGTGCGCGCGCAGATTCTCATCGCTCAGGGCCATTCTTTGCACTCGCCCGAGGTCGGCATGCCGGCGCAGGCCGATGTCCCGCGCAACGGCTACGCGATCCAGTGCCGCATCACGACCGAGGATCCCGAGAACAAATTTATTCCCGATTACGGCCGCATTATCGCCTACCGTTCGCCCGGCGGATTCGGCGTGCGCCTCGACGGCGCGATGGGTTTCTCGGGCGCCGTGATCACGCCGTTCTATGATTCGATGCTGGTGAAAAGCATCACCAGCGGGCCTTCCTATGAGAGTGCGATGAAGCGCGCCCTGCGCGTGTTGAGCGAATTCCGCATTCGCGGCATCAAGACCAACATTCCGTTTCTCGAGAATGTTCTGGCGCATCCGCTGTTCCAGGCGGGTCAGGCGACGACCGCGCTGATTGACACCTCGCCGGAACTTTTCGCCTTCAAGCCGCGCCGCGACCGCGCAACCAAGCTGCTGAATTTCCTCGGGAACGTCATCGTCAACGGCAACCCGCATGCCAAGGGATTCCGGCCGGATAAATTTTTTGTGCCCGCGATTCCGCCGGCTGCGGGGCCGGGCGAACCGGTCCCGGGTACCCGCCAGTTGCTGTTGCAGCTGGGTCCCAGGAAATTTGCCGAGTGGACCCTGAAGCAGAAACGCCTGCTTATCACCGACACCACCTTCCGTGACGCGCATCAATCGCTCATGGCCACGCGGGTGCGGAGTTACGACATGCTCGCCTGCGCCGGTGCGCTGGCCCGCCAGGCCCCGGAGCTTTTCTCACTCGAGATGTGGGGCGGGGCAACGTTCGACACGGCGATGCGTTTTCTCAATGAAGACCCGTGGGAGCGCCTCCGCCAATTGCGCGCGCGCGTGCCGAATATCTGCTTCCAGATGCTTTTCCGCGGCGCCAACGCGGTCGGTTACACCAATTATCCCGACCACATTGTCGCCGGTTTCGTGCACCACGCCGCCGCCTCGGGCATGGATATCTTCCGGATCTTCGACTCGTTGAACTACCTGCCCAATCTTCGCGTCGGCATGGAAGCGGTGCAGGACACGCACGCCATTTGCGAAGCCGCCATCTGTTACACGGGCGACATCCTTGATGAGCGGCGCGACAAGTTTTCGCTGAAGTATTACGTGAAACTCGCGCAGGAACTCGAGCGCATGGGCGCGCATTTCCTCGCGATCAAGGACATGGCCGGGCTGTGCCGTCCCTACGCCGCGCACAAGCTGGTGAAGACACTGCGCGAGGAGATTGGCCTCCCGATTCATTTCCACACGCACGACACGAGCGGCATTGCCGCCGCCTCGATTCTCCGCGCGTCAGACGCCGGGGTGAACGTCGTGGACCTGGCGCTGGCCTCGATGAGCGGGAGCACCTCGCAGCCCAACCTGAATTCCATCGTGGCCGCGTTGCAGCACACGGCGCGCGACACCCGGCTCGATCTCGACCGGCTCAACGCCTTTTCCGACTACTGGGAGCACGTGCGCGAGGTTTACCGTCCCTTCGATACCGCGCCGCGGACGGGTTCTGCGGAAGTTTATCTGCACGAAATGCCGGGCGGGCAGTACACGAACCTCCGGGAGCAGGCGGTCTCGATGGGTGTTGCGCATCGCTGGCCTGAGATCGCGCGCACCTATGCGGAAGTGAACCAGCTCTTTGGCGACATCGTGAAGGTCACGCCATCGTCGAAGGTCGTCGGCGATCTGGCGTTGTTTCTTTTTTCACGCGGCATCAAGCCCGCGGACGTGGTCAATCTTGAACCCGGCGCGACGCCGTTTCCCGAGAGTGTGATCGACATGCTGATGGGCGGCCTCGGCTGGCCCGAGGGTGGCTGGCCTGAACCGATGTGGCGGGCCGTACTGGGCGAAAAACGTTTCAAGGAAGCCAGGGCGAAATATGCCGCGGCGGTTGCCGGGGCCAAAACGAAACTGGTGAAGAAAACCGCGAAAGCTCCCGAGGTGGGCGAGGCGGAGCTCGCGAAGCTCCGGCTGGAATTGGGCGAGAAACTGAAACGTCCGCCGACCGAGGATGAGCTCTATTCGCACCTGATGTATCCGGCAGTGTTTGCGGATTTCGCCAAGCACCAGCGCGAGTACGGGGATGTCAGCGTGCTGCCGACGTCGGCGTTTTTCTACGGCTTGCAGCCGGGCGAGGAAATTTCCGTGGAGATTGAGGAAGGCAAGGTCCTCATCATCCGACTCATTGGCGTCGCTGCGCCCGACAAGGACGGCCGGTGTACCATCAGCTACGAATTGAACGGCATCACGCGCGAGGCATTCGTCCTCGACAAGGGCGCCGCGCCCAAGGCGAAGGCCCGTGCGAAGGCAGATCTCGCAGACACCCTGCAGGTGCCCGCGCCTATTCCAGGACTGATTGTGGTGATGTCCGCCTCGGTCGGCGCCAAGGTGGCGAAGGGCGACAAGCTGTTCATGATGGAAGCGATGAAAATGCAGACAACGGTCTATGCGCAGGCTAACGGTGTGATCGCCGAGGTCCACGCCGCGGTTGGCGATGCCGTGGAAGCTAAGGACCTCATCGTGAAAATGCGCGCCGCGGGATGACCACAGGGCGTTTGTCCGACGGTGGAGCGCGTTATCCCTAACGCGCCGTTCTTGCTCAAACCAGCAGCAGCGCTGGTTTCTCGAGCAGGTCTTTCAACGCAGCGAGGAACTGGGCACCGAGTGCGCCGTCCACCACGCGGTGGTCGCAGGAGAGCGTCAGCCCCATGGTCTGGCCAATGACAATGGCGCCGTTTTTCACGACAGGCTTGGTCACCGTGGTACCGACCGCGAGGATGGCCGCGTTGGGCGGGTTGATGATGGCGTTGAACTTCGTGACGCCCATCATCCCGAGGTTCGAGACGCAGAAAGTGCCTCCGGTGTACTCGTCTGGCTTCAGCTTCTTTTCCTTGGCGCGCTTGCCGAGCGGCTTCGCTTCTGCACTGACCTGGAAGATGGACTTCGTGTGCGTGTCGCGGATGACCGGCGTGATCAGCCCGTCCTCAATCGCGACGGCAAAGGACACGTGCGCGGCGCCAAAATACTGAATCCCGGTGCCGGTCCACGAAGCGTTGACGCCGGGAACGCGGCGCAGCGCTTCTCCACTGGCCTTCAGCACGAAGTCGTTCACCGAAAGTTTGACGCCTTCCTTTTCGTAAGCGGTATTGAGCTGGGCGCGGAGCGTGAGCAACGGCTCGGCGTCCACTTCGATTTCCAGATAAAAATGCGGGATCTGCGTCTTGGCCTCAACCAGGCGCTTCGCGATCGTCGCACGCATGTTGGAGGCGGGGACGGTGCGGTCCTGCTGGATCGGGCCGGTCTTGGCGGGAGTGCCGCCGGTGAATGAGCTGCCGGGCTGCGGCGAGGTCGCCGCAGCGCCAGATTTCAGGAGAGCGGGATTCGCAGCGGCGGCGAGGACGTCGGC
>JANYDX010000156.1 GCA_025363395.1 Verrucomicrobiota bacterium | reverse complement strand
TTGGAAAACGTGCGCACGCAATGGAGCCTGCTCACCACCACTTGGAACCTGCGAGTGCTGCTACGCTCCTGGCGCGGCGGCACTGATGGCGGATCGCCTGGCCCAAACCCCAGCAGACCATCCACCCCACCCGCCCCGCGTCGATCGAACGTACCTTCACTCCTGCGCCACTGGCACGCCGCCTCACTCTCTTTACTTTCTTTCCCCCCCGCACCCATTCTCACCCGCCTCCTTCCCGCCACGGGATGATTCGGGGCGGAGGTTGCGAGACAGCCTCCGGATAAAGTGCCCTGCCTTTGGTCCGGTGCGAAACAAAGCGGAGTTGTGTAACCGGCTTCTGTTTGCGCTGTCGAAAGATCGAGCCTTCCTGTACTCGATCCATGAAAACTATCTTTATTGTTTGTGGAATTCTGGCCGCGGTTGCCGTGGCCGGATTTCTCTATGTCTCCGGGGTCTACAACGGCCTCGTGAACCGCTCCCAAGCGGTGGACGCCCAGTGGGCCCAGGTGCAAAATGTCTATCAGCGCCGCGCCGATCTGGTGCCGAATCTCGTGGCGACCGTGTCTGGTGCCGCCAATTTCGAAAAGTCCACGCTGACTGAAATCACCGCCGCTCGCGCCTCTGTGGGCAAGGTGCAGATTAATTCCGGAGCCGCGCCGACTGACCCAGCCCAGCTCGCCGAATTCGACCGGGCCCAAGGTCAGCTTACGTCCGCACTTTCCCGGCTCCTGGTGGTGGCGGAGAATTATCCCAGCCTAAAGGCGACGGCTAACTTTCAGGAACTTCAGGCGCAATTGGAGGGCACCGAGAATCGCATCTCGGTCGAACGCGGTCGTTTTAACGAGCTGGCGCGTGACTACAATTCTGCAATCAAGCGGGTGCCTGCTGTCTTTCTCGCCGGCATCATGGGATTTAAAGAGAAGGCCTATTTTACCTCAACGCCCGGTTCTGATCGGCCTCCGCAAGTCCAGTTCGACTTTAACAAGCCGGCACCGGCCAAGCCGTGACCTTCAGGGTGAAAAGCATCTTTCATCGACTGGGGCTTTTGGCGCTCCTGCTGGCCTGTGGACTGGTCCTGACGGTCGGTGCCGCCGAGCGTATCCCACCGGCGCCGGCGCACTATTTTAATGACTACGCCAAAGTGGTTTCCCCCGGTGTGGTGGAGGAGTTGAATGCGCAACTCGAACAGTTTGAGCGGTCCAATTCGTCGCAGTTGATCGTCGCCATTTTTCCGAAAATGGAATCGGACTCCTCCGTCGAAGATTACACGGTGCGCGTGGCCCAAGCCTGGCAGGTGGGTCAGAAGAGCAGAAACAACGGGGCGGTGTTGTTTGCGTTCATGCAGGAACACCAGGCTTATCTGCAGGTGGGGTACGGACTGGAAGGGGCGCTGCCGGACGCGACGGCCAAGCGCATTGTCGAGAACGAGATTGTCCCGCATTTCCGGCAGAACGATGTCGATGGCGGCATGCGTGCGGCGGTGGGGGCGATGATCGCAGCGACGAAGGGGGAATATCAAGGCACGGGCCGCACGCAAAATGACGCCGCGCAGCCTGTTTCGCCCGGCCGGTTCGGCTTCGGAGCATTCTTCATTATACTTATGTTGCTCAGTGCGATTTTCCGCCGGCGTTCCCGCAGAAATTATTTGTTTGGCGGACCGCGCGCGGGCTGGTGGGTGGGTGGTTCCGGGGGCGGTGGCTGGAATTCCGGTGGTGGTGGGGGCGGCGGAGGATTTTCCGGTGGTGGCGGAAGTTTCGGCGGTGGCGGCGCGGGAGGAAAATGGTGATGAATAAAACCACTTTCATCCAACAGCTGGACCATTCCGCGATTGAATCGGCCATCAGTCGAGCGGAAGCGCTGACGTCCGGTGAAATTCGCGTGGCGGTCACGCACGAGCGCGCGAGCCATGCGCTCGCCACCGCGCAGGAAATTTTCATGCGGAATGGCATGCAGCAGACCAAGGAGCGCAATGCGGTGCTCATTTTTGTCGCGCCGGCCTCCCAGACCTTTGCGGTGGTGGGCGACGAGGCCGTGCATGAAAAATGCGGCGGAATTTTCTGGCAGGAGCTGACAAATGCGATGAGCGACCGCTTCAAAGCCGGGGATTTCACCGGCGGATTAAAGCAAGCCATCGAACGCGCCGGTTCGCTGCTGGCCGCCCATTTCCCCCGCCAGCCGGGCGACCAGGATGAGCTGTCGAACCACGTGATTGAGTCCTAAGGAAACGCTGATTTAATCCATCGGCCTTCAATTTATTGCAGACGGCGAGACGGGAATTACCCAAACTGCGTCGCATGATCCACCAGAGCAGTTTTGCCCAGGCCGAGTTTGCGGAAAAGAAGAAGGTGA
>JANYDX010000228.1 GCA_025363395.1 Verrucomicrobiota bacterium | reverse complement strand
AAAAAGCTTTGCCGGTTGCCGCCGACGAGGAATCGAGCGGCGCGCAGATTCTGACGCCAAATTTAATCGGTCGCATTTTACCACCCAGAGATCGTGAACCATCTCCCGAAGCTAGTCCTGCCGCTGTCGTCGAAGCCGGCGGACCATGCCATCCACTTCTCGCCGATTCTTGCCGAGGTGGCGCAGTTGGAACGGAGCGACGTTTTCTCGCGCATGAAGGCTTCGCCGGAAGGCCTGAGCGAAGACGAGGCGGCAAGCCGTTTGGCAAAAAACGGCCCCAATGTCGTGGCGACCAACCAGCATCGCGGCTGGCCATGGCGGTTGCTCACCGCGGCGCGCAATCCACTCGTGATCCTGCTCCTTGTGCTGGCGACGATTTCGTTCGCCACCGGCGATGCGCGCGCCGGGAGCGTGATGGCCCTGATGGTGATCCTCAGCGTGCTGCTGCGCTTTGTGCAGGAGGCCCGCGCGGATGCGGCCGCGGAAAAGCTGAAAGCCATGATCAACGTCACGACGACGGTCATGCGCGCGGGAAAAGAAAAAGAAATCCGGCTCCGGCAATTGGTGACCGGTGACGTGGTCAAACTCTCGGCGGGAGACATGATCCCGGCCGACGTGCGGCTCATCGCGGCGAAGGACTTGTTCATCACCCAAGCCACGCTGACCGGCGAATCTTTGCCGGTGGAGAAACTCGACACGCGCGAAGCGCGGGCGGGAATTGCACCGCTGGAGCTGGCGAACATCTGCTTCCTTGGCACGAGCGTGGAAAGCGGTGCGGCGACGGCCGTCATTCTGGCAACGGGTGCGCAGACTTATTTTGGCAGCATGGCGGGCAGTATGGTCGGCGCGGCGGAGCCGACGAGTTTTGACAAGGGGATGCAGCAATTCACGTGGCTGATGATCCGCTTCATGATGGTGATGGTTCCGCTGGTTTTTCTCATCAACGGCCTTACCAAACACAACTGGCGAGAAGCTTTCTTTTTCTCCATCGCCGTCGCTGTCGGCCTCACGCCCGAGATGTTGCCAATGATCGTTTCCGTCTGCCTGTCGAAGGGCGCGCTCGCGATGTCCAAGCGGAAGGTCATCGTGAAGCAACTTAGCGCGATCCAAAACTTCGGCGGGATGGACGTGCTTTGCACTGACAAGACGGGGACGCTCACGATGGATCAGGTGATTCTCGAACGGCATTGCGATGTGATGCGGAAGGAGAACGACGAGGTTTTTCGCGACGCCTACCTGATCGCCCATTTTCAGACTGGCCTTAATAATCTCTTGGATCGCGCGGTGCTGAGCCACCGCGACGCGCACGAAGAAATCGTGGCGGGTTTCCGAAAAGTGGATGAGATCCCTTTCGATTTCGTGCGTCGCATGATGTCGGTGGTGGTGGAGAAGCCGGACCATGAGCATCAATTGCTGACGAAGGGGGCGCCGGAGGCCGTGTTCCCGCGCTGCAAATCCTATGAGCTGGATGGCAAAATCTTCCCGCTCGACCCGGCGCATGCCGCTGAGCTGATCAAGCACTACGAGGAACTCAATGCGGACGGTTTCCGCGTGCTTGCGGTCGCGCACCGGCATCTCGGTCCTAAGGAGTTAATTTCCAAAGCGGATGAATGCGACCTCATCCTCAAAGGCTACATTGCCTTTCTCGATCCGCCAAAAGACAGCGCGGCCAAGGCGATCAATGCCCTCCAGCAACACGGCGTGACCGTGAAAGTTCTCACCGGCGACAATGACATCGTGACCCGTAAAGTGTGTCGGCAGGTCGGCCTGAACGCGGACGACATTCTCCTCGGTAGCAAGGTTGAGACGATGACGGACCCCGAGCTCGCGCAAGCGGTGGAGGGAACGCACGTGTTTGCGCGTCTCTCGCCAGCACATAAGCAACGGATAATCCGCGCGCTTCAGCACCGGGGCCACGTCGTCGGCTTCATGGGCGATGGCATCAACGACGCCCCCGCCCTGCATGTGGCCGACGTGGGTATCTCCGTCGATTCCGCGGTCGATATCGCGAAGGCCGCCGCGTCCGTTATCCTCCTCGAAAAGGACCTCATGGTTTTGGATGACGGGGTGATCGAAGGCCGCAAGGTCTTCGTGAATATCCTCAAATACGTCCGCATGGGAGCCAGTTCGAACTTTGGCAATATGTTCAGCGTCCTCGGGGCGAGCGCGTTTCTGCCGTTCATGCCCATGGCGCCGATCCAAGTGCTGACGAATAATCTCCTGTACGATTTCTCCCAGGTGCCGATCCCCACGGACACCGTCGGGCCGGACCAGACCGCCAAACCTCGCCCGTGGGACATCGGCGACATCAAAAAATTCGTCCTCTTCATTGGCCCCATTAGCTCGATCTTCGATTACACCACTTTCTTCGTCATGCTCACCGTTTTTGGATGCTGGGATCCCGCGCGCGCATCGCTTTTTCAAACCGGCTGGTTCGTCGAATCGCTGATCACGCAGACGCTGATCGTCCACGTCATTCGCACCAACAAGATTCCCTTCCTCCAAAGCCGGGCGAGTTGGCAGCTTACCATGACCACCCTAGCCGTCATGGCGGTCGCCGCATGGCTGCCCTTCTCGCCCCTCGCGTCGGCACTTGGGTTCGCGGCGTTGCCGCCCCTTTACTGGCCCATCCTGCTGGCGACGTTGCTCTGCTATGTCTTGCTCACTCAAGGGGTGAAGATGTGGCTGTTCCGCAAAGCGTGGCTTTGAATTCGTCGCCGGATACCACAGGCACTTTCATGAAACCACATATTGAGCAGCACTTCACCGCTGGCGAAATGGTTCGCGACATTGTCATCGGTATGTCCGACGGGCTAACGGTGCCCTTCGCTTTGGCAGCGGGGCTGACCGGGGCCATTTCCCAGACGCATCTTATCGTCACCGCCGGGTTCGCCGAGATTGCCGCCGGTTCCATTGCGATGGGACTGGGCGGCTACCTCGCCGCCCGAGGCGACGCCGAGCACTACGCCCATGAACAGGCGCGCGAGGAGGAGGAGATTGTTCGCATCCCCGAGGCGGAGGCGCAGGAAGTGCGCGACATTTTTCGGGGCTACGGTCTTACGGACGACGAATCGGCGACCGTCGTCGAGTCGTTGCGGAAGCGGCCGAAGGATTGGGTCACGTTCATGATGCGTTTCGAACTCGGTTGGAGCAACCCGTCGCCGGCCGCGCGTGGAAGAGCGCCGTCACTATCGCCATCGCTTACATCGTCGGTGGAATCGTTCCGCTCAGCGCGTATTTGTTTCTGTTCGACGCGCACCGTGCGCTCTTAGTTTCCGCATTTGTGACATTGATTGCCCTCGCCCTCTTTGGTGGAGTTAAGGCGCGCTTCACTGGCGTTCCGATCATCCGAGGGGCACTGCAAACCACCGTCATCGGCGGAATCGCTGCCGCCGCGGCCTTCGGCATAGCACGGCTGATTTCTTAAACCTTAGCGCGAGTCTCGTGGGGCTGGACAGCCGCCTCGCGATACTGTCGAGGCCCTTTTGAGGAAAGCCGTAGCAAGCACGCCTGAGAATATGCGGAGTCTTTCCGCCGAGGTGCGGAGTAAAGGACGGGCAAAATATGCAAGAATGGCGTCGAGATGGAAATCACGACCATGAACCAACCACTCCCCGCCACCGCTCAATCACAAGCGGCGGGAGACCACTCAGCGCGTTCGGACAATTCGTCTCAAACCATTCCCATGAATACACACCACACCGTTATCAATTGCGCCCGCCGTCAGGCTGGGGTCTTCGCCATCGCACTGCTTTCCGTTTGTCTTCTCCCGGCGATGCGGGCCGACATGCCCATGTCTCCACCCGCGGGAGGTTCAATGTCGAACATGCCTCCGGCCTCCTCACCCCCGGCCATGAAAGGCGGAATGGACGACAAGATGGACGGAATGATGGGCATGATGGGAATGATGGATGACAAAATGGGAGGGATGCCCGCCGGCTCCATGCCGATGACGTCCACGCTCCCGGGCTATCCGGGCGCCTCCCATCTTTACCATATCGGCGCGACGGGATTTTTCCTCGATCATCCCCAGCATATCACACTCACCGTTGAGCAGCAGAAGTCGCTCAATCAATTGAAGGAAAAGACGACGCTCGATCAAAAAAGCGCCGACCGCAAAATCGAGGGAGCGGAACAGGAACTTTGGACGCTCACTTCCGCGGATCAGCCAGACGGGACCAAAATTCAGGCGAAACTCGCCGAATGCGAAAAACTCCGCAGCGAGAAACGCTTCGCTTTCATCAAAGGCGTTGGGGAAGCCACCAAGCTGCTGACCGACGAGCAGCGTCAGTCTCTGCTGGGCAACACGCCTGCCATGTCGGCACCGCAGACCACGTCCACTCAGCCAGCCTCCTCCGGCCAGCCGGCGATGGCTCCCATGAGGGGGATGTAATCGCGTACAGCTGCACCCGCCCCATCGAACGCGAGAACCAAGTTTCTTTATGATGAATCAAAATAACGAATGGATGGGTGGAAACTGGGGAAGCGGTGGGATGTGGGTTTGGGCCGTGATTGGCACGCTCGTGGTGGTCTTCCTCGTCGTCGCAATTCTCAAGATCGCCAAAAAATAATTCAGCGCGGGGTTGCCCTACGAAATGGCCTCTCTTCAGCGCGAAAAACCCCATGACTACGATTACTCCACGCCAACTCAACGACCGCCTGTTGAAAGGTGAAAAACTCCACCTTCTCGATGTTCGCACGCCCGCTGAGCACGCGGAAATTCACGTTCCTGGGGTGTATCTCGTCCCGCTCAACCGGCTCGATGCCGCACAATTGGCCGGAGTAAACGGTTTTGCCAAAGACCAGCCACTCTACATTTTTTGCCGCTCGGGTGATCGCGCGAACCAAGCGGCGTTGAAACTCGAAAAGAGTGGCTACCGGGAATGCCACGTCGTCGAAGGCGGCACAGAGGCATGGACTAACGCCGGCCTTCCAGTCGAACGCGGAACGAGCAAGGTGCTCTCGCTCGAACGTCAGGTGCGAATAGCCGCCGGGACTATGGTGCTGATCGGTGTCCTTCTCGCGCAGTTAGCCAGCCCTGCGTTCATCTGGCTTTCCGGCTTCATCGGCGTGGGGCTCACGTTTTCCGGCATCACCGGCTGGTGCGGCATGGGAATGCTTCTGGCGAAAATGCCGTGGAACCAGCGGGGCGGCGAAGCCCGTTGCGCAGCGTAGTCAGTGTGTCGCCGAACCCGAAAACACCAAAGCGGCTTGTCCACTGGTTTATCTTCAAGACGCGGCGAAAACCGAATTCGCAGCAACAGCGCAGAACTCAACACGCAGAAAGAAAGACAAAACATGAAAACAAAAAACACGTTCATCGGCGCCCTCATCCCGCTGATTCAATCGAAATGGATTCAACCAGCGCTCGTGACGGCCGCGATTGTCGTCGCCGTCCTCGGCGTGACTGGCTGCTCACCGTCCCATCCGCACTAATCGATTTTCAATCAGAAAAACAAAGCACAGCAAAATCAGGCCCATTTGATAAAATGAATTACAATATCCTCAGTAAAATCGGTAATGCGCGACTCGCATTCGCTTTGGCGTTTACGGTGTGGTTACCCGGCGCCGTCCGCGCTGCGGAGGCCGACAAAGGAGCGAACGATATGTTGGAGATGCAACACATCACGACCCAGGCGCAGGCGGAAGCGCTGAAACCCGGCGACTCCATGTCCATGACCTGCACCAAGTGCAAAGACGTCATGGTTCAGAAAGTAACCACCGGCAACGCGCACGTTAAGATGATGACCGTCGGTGAAAAGACGACGTGCGCCGTATGTGGTGGCACCGTCGAAGTCGTCGCCACCGGCAACGGCGAAGGAAAGAACGCGGAAGTGAAGCATGTCTGCTCGAAGTGCGGGGACGACGCCATGTTTTGCTCCGCGACCAAATCTGGAGCTGGTGCCGCGAAGGACATGGGGAAAATGAAGATGTAGTCGGACCGTGCCCGTCCCGGCTTATGGGCGCATGCACAAACTAAAAACTAGAATATGAAAAATTTAATTCCCACCATCACCACGCGTTTCGTCGGTGCCGGCCTGTTGGCCGCCGTCTTCGTGAGCTTCGGACAGAACACACTCGTGGCTCAAACGCCGGTAGATCCCACGCACGCGGCACACGTCGCGTCAGGTGCGATGTCGCCCGACGCCCCGAAAGGCGATCCGGCACTTTCCCAGCAGATTGCCGAATTGCAGACCAAGGTCGCACAGCTCGAAACCACCCTTGCGCAAAATATGCCGCCGATGGCTGCAGCCACAGCGGGCGCAGCGATGCCGGGAATGCCCAGCCCAGCTGCGCCAGCCATGAGCATGGGGATGGACAAAATGAAATCCGCCGGCGGCATGCCGGGCATGAGTGCAAGTGCAACCCCGGCTCCACCCATGGCTGGCATGAGCGGCGCCGCCGCCCCCGCGGGTGGGATGATGGGGATGATGAGTCAGATGATGGGAATGATGGATAAAATGATGTCGATGGGCGGCGCGAGCGCACCGATGCCCAGCGGCGGCATGGGAATGGATAAGATGAAAATGGGAGCCGGCTCGATGCCTCCCGCGCCAGCGGCAGGAATGAGCGGCGGCGGTGGCATGGCCATGGACCAGATGGAAATGGCCGGGATGATGGGCATGGCCGCCCCCATGGGCAGCGGCACCGCCGCCGCGATGCCGCAATCAGCGCTGCCGGGCTTCCCTGGCTCATCGCACCTTTACCACATTGGCGCGACGGACTTCTTCCTCGATCACCCGCAACACATCGCGCTGACGACCGAGCAGCAAGCCGCGCTCAACAAAGCCAAGGAGCAAGCGACGCTCGCAAAAAGCACGGCGGATCGTGCGTTGGAGCAAGCCGAGCAGGAACTATGGACGCTGACTGCTGCCGACCAGCCTGACGCCACAGCGATCCAGGCCAAGATCGCTGCGATTGGAAAACTGAGCGGCGACAAACGCCTCGCTTTCATCCGCGCCGTCGGCGACGCCAGCAAAATCCTCACCGACGAGCAGCGCAAAAGTCTCACGGGCTTCGCGCCCCCCGCGTCCGCAAATGCCATGGCAGCTCCCGCCGCCGCGATGCCGGCCGGCGGGATGAGCCATATGTAAGCGAGGCACCCACGGAGGCAAAAATATGAAAAACAAAACGCCCAAATTCGCGTGCGACTCGCCCAACCCCCTCGTTGTAGTAGAGGGAAAAGCAGCGGTGAAAAAATGGATGGGCATCGCGGCATTGGCCGGACTGACGGTGGGCATGTTCTTCGTCCAATCTTGCTCCGCGAGCGCCAAGGCCGGTCCCAATGGAGGCGATGTGGTCGCCTTGAAGGATGGCAAAACCAGCGCGGAAGTGCTGGCCAACGCCGATACGGGCGAAGTGATGGTTCACACTTGGGAAAAGGATCTGAAGTCGGCACGACCCATTGAAGCGCGGCCACTGACGGTGGGAGCGGATGATAATCAGATTCAATTGGAACCGCGTCCGTTGGCCGGCGATCCCTCCGGCTATTGCAGCCGATTTTACGGGCGCGCTGATTGGCTGCGCGGAGGCAGCGTTCAGCATGGTTGGCTTAGCCACTCCGGCACTGACACGGGCCGGCAAAATTTTGACTGGCAGCACGGCTGGCAGGGAGGAAAAAGCCACGGTTCCATGTGGTCCGAGATGATGAAGATGGGACCTGGTCCGGGAATGCAACGAGGTGGACCCGGAGGAATGCACCATGAATGAGCCTCGCTCACAGCAAGCGAAGAAAGGGAAAATTACGCCTGCGAAAAAAGATGCGAAGCCAGACACCGCAACGATTCACTCTTTCGGCTTTTCCTGCCACGCGCCCGAGGCGCAAGCCGTGTTCGTAGCCGGGAGCTTCAATAACTGGAGCAAGGATGCGCTGCCGTTGGTGCGGCAACCCGACGGCCATTGGCGCGCCGACGTCCCGCTCATACGGGGAAATTATGAATATAAGTTCGTCGTCGATGGACAGTGGTGCTGCGAAGCCGACTGCGAACCTGAATATCATGGTTGTCCCAAGTGCGTGCCGAACGGATTCGGCACGATGAACCGCGTGTTGGAGATGAGCTGAGTGAGAACCAGTGCCCCGCACCAAGTGAATTGACGAAGGATCATTCATGAATCGTCGAAAAATATTAGTTACGATCACTTCTCTGCTCCTAGCCTGCGCCCTTCACGCGGACGAACGGGCCAAGGCACCCTCCGGCGGCGTGATCCGCCGCGAGGGGGAGCCAGACTGCGTGAATGTCGCGGAAGAAAACAAAGCGATGGACCGTGCCGTGGAGACGGCGCAGAAAACGGTGAAAAAGTTCATCGCAGTCCTGCGTTCACCCAAGGGCAATCAAAGCCGTTTCGCCGTGAAGAAACCGTTCGTGGAAGGTGACAAGGTCGAACACATTTGGCTGACCGAAGTTTCCTTCGACGGCCACCTGTTTCACGGCAAGGTGGACAACGAGCCCGTGGACATCAAGGGCGCGCGCCTCGGACAGGAAGTCTCGGTAGCTGCGAATGAGATTTCCGACTGGATGTATGTTCAGGATGGGCGGCTGGTCGGCGGCTATACGATCACTGCGATGAGTGAACACATGTCGCCGGCCGAGAAACAGCAGCTCGAGAAGGATGCGGACTGCCAACTCAAGTGATCGCACGAGGAGCATCACCCATGAAAAATCCTGCACTTCTCAACGGACATTACAGAGCTGAAACAGGCGGCAACCGGCGACGGGCGCTCTGCGCTTTTCTGGGGATGACCGTTATCGTCGTTTTGGCCGGCTGCGCCTACGATGGATCCTACGGTGGCTCTTATCGCTATCCCGGTCCTTACCATTCTCGCGGTTACTACTACGGGGGAATCCATCGCGGATACTCTTATGGAACCCATCATGGTTTCGGGCGCAGTGGATTCGGCCACGGCGGCTTCGGCGGCGGAGGTCGGCGACACTAGCGTAATTCCAATGTAGAGCGCAGCGCGGGAGCCAGCACGCGAATGCCGAGAAGTCGAAGTTCGCGAGGGCTGCGCACGATGAAACCAAGTGAACACACTAGAAACAAATCCCATGAAAACCCCTGATCTTCTCGGCAGACTCTCCAGCGCAGAAACTCGCAAACCGCGATGGCCGCTCCCGGTGTTTCTCTCGCTGACCGCTATTGTTGTTTTGGCCGGCTGTGCCAGTGACGGGTCCCGCGGCGGGTCATCCGGTAATCCCGGTCCCTATCAACGCGGCGGCGCCCCCGGCCCTAACCAACGGGGCGGTTCCCCCGGCAGCGGTCGGTAACATCAGGCTGAGAAGGCATGACCTCTACGCCAGATTCCATCGAGGGAACGATTGTCGTCGCGGTGCGTTGGGTGAAGCTCGGCGTCGAGATTTTCGGCGCGGGTTTGGTCACGCTTGGTGTGTGCCTGGCGATTCTCCATCTCATCCGCACGCTTGTGGCGCGGAAGCCGGCTGACTTCACAGCGACACGACTAATCCTTGCTCGGCATCTAGCGCTCGCGTTGGAGTTCGAACTCGGCGCGGACATCCTCGGCACGGCCATCTCACCGAGTTGGGATCAGATCGGCAAACTTGGCGCGGTCGCAATAATCCGCACCGGGCTGAATTTCTTCCTCTCGATGGAGATGAAGCGGGAGCAAACGGTCGAGAAAAGCGAAGCGGAACTCCTGGGCCAAGCTCAGTGCGGAGCACTGAAGTCCTGAGCGCCCTGCACATCCCCTCGCAGAAACGCCACGCAAAATCCGATGACGACACCCCGCCTTCTTTTCGCACTAGCCCTTGCCGTTGTCGTCGGGATTCCCACGCCGGCTGCGGCAAGATCCCCGAGGGGCCGCACCATTTCCGGCGTCGTCCAGAAGACGAATGAGCAAACCCGGGAAGTCGAAATCGTGCGAATCGATACGGGGGCGTCGCTCAGTTTCGTTTGGATCAGACGGACGATATTTGTGGCGAACATGCAGGTGGTGGACGCAGGGATTCTTGAGCCCGGCGCCAAGGTTGAACTGATCTACCATCAACCGTTTTTCGGCCGGCCTTTCGTCACCAAGGTTACGCTTCTGTCAGCGTCTGCCCGCGCCCCATGAACCCAAACTCAAAAGCCTATCTCGTCGGCGGCGGCATCGGCTCTCTGGCTGCAGCCGCCTTCATGATTCGCGACGGCCATCTGCCGGGCGGAAATATTTCCATTCTCGAAGCTGCCCCCATCATGGGTGGAAGTTTGGACGGCGCCGGAGATCCCGTGCGCGGCTATTCGTTGCGCGGCGGGCGCATGTTGACGACCGACAACTACGAATGCACCTGGGACCTTTATAAATCGATTCCGTCGTTAAACAACTCCCGCAAGACGGTGTTCGAGGAAACGGTGGAATTCAATGAGCGGCACCGGGCGAACTCCATGGCGCGGCTGGTTGACCGCCGGCGCGCGAAGGTGCCCGTGACCTCGATGGGGTTCTCCATGCAGGACCGCATCGAATTGCTCAAGCTCAGCAAGGCTGACGAGGACACGCTGGCCGCAAGCTGCATCACCGACTGGCTTTCGCCCGCGTTCTTCGAGACGGAATTCTGGTACATGTGGGCCACCACGTTCGCCTTTCAGCCCTGGCACAGTGCCGTTGAATTCAAACGTTACCTCCACCGTTTCATGCTGGAATTTTCCCGGATCGAAACGCTCGGGGGCGTCAAGCGGACCATCTTTAACCAGTATGACTCGCTGGTCCTGCCTTTGCAGCACTGGCTCAAAGCCCAAGGCGTCCAGCTTATCGCGGATTGCAAGGTGACGGACCTCGACCACACCACCGAAGATGGGAAGTTTACCGTGACGGCCATCCGTTGCCTACACGCGGGGAAAAGCGAAGTGATCCCCGTGAATCGGGATGACTTGGTGTTCATGCAAAACGGCTCGATGACGGATGCCTCCAGCCTAGGCTCTATGACGAGCGCGCCGGCGAAGCTCACCAAAGTGGACAGCGGCGGCTGGACGCTCTGGGAAAAGCTCGCGCGTGGTCGCCCCGAGTTTGGCAATCCCGCGGCCTTCAACAGCTGCATCGCGCAATCGTGGTGGGAGTCGTTCACAGTCACGCTGAAGACACCCGCATTCTTCGATCAGATGAACCGATTCAGCGGCAACGATGCGGGCACCGGCGGGCTGGTGACGTTCAAGGACTCGAATTGGCTGATGTCCATCGTGCTCGCGCATCAACCACATTTCGCAAACCAGCCCGCCAACGTCCAGGTGTTTTGGGGCTACGCGCTGTTTCCGGACCGGGCGGGCAATTTCGTTCCGAAACCGATGGCCGAGTGCAACGGCGCGGAGATTCTCCATGAACTCTGCGGCCACCTGCGCTTCGACCTGGAGACCGTTGCCTC
>JANYDX010000120.1 GCA_025363395.1 Verrucomicrobiota bacterium | reverse complement strand
CCGATCCACAACACGTCGCCGTCGGCCAGCAGGCACTGCACTGAGTTGCTCGAAAGGCCGTCAGCTTTTCGCAAGCGCGTGAGTTTCCCCTCCGCCAGCCTGATCAGACCGCCTTCCGAAAGCCCGAACCACGTTTCACCGTGCTCGCCGCGAGCCAGTGCACAGACGTTGGCGGCGGTGCCTTCTTCGCTGCGAAATGGCCAGGAGCTCGTCTCAGCGCTCAGTTTCATCAACCCGATTCCGGTGCCCACCCAGAGCGAGCTATCCGCCTCCGTAAACTGCAACGCCAGCACGGGCGCCACCAATGATTCGAGCGCGAGAGCAGAAGCGAAAATTTCTCCCTGTAATTTATAAACACCCCCGCCCCACGTTCCCACCCAGACCTGTCCGTCGCGACCAGCAGCTACGGACCAGACAAAGGGATTTTTTACCCCCTGCTTATCCCCATAGTTGGTCCAGTTGCCGCGAAAATAACGGTACACGCCCGCACCTTCCGTTCCGATCCAAAGCGCCCCATCCGGCGATGGCGCCACCGACAATACGGTCCGGCCCTGCCATTGATCCGGCGGATTAAGAACCGTGAAAGCAGTCGGTCGAACCGCCACTAGCCCACCCGTACCCGCGCCCACCCAGAGATCGCCTTCGCGGTCTTCATAGAGACAGCGTACCCAGTTTTGAGTCAGGCCGTTGCTATGATCGAAGTGCCGTGTACGACCATCCGCAAAAAGCAGGTAACAACCGTCATCCATGGTCCCGATCGCGAGGCTTCCATCATGCAGCTCCAGTACGGCGGTGATGGCGTTTCCCTGCCACGGATACCTGCCGCGATCTTCGGTCCAGTGCCCATCCGCCCACTTCTTCACGCGCTCATCCCTTACCACCCACAGGGCCCCATCGGCCGCAGCTCCGATCCCCATCGCAAAACCACTGTACCGCGCGGCTCCGAAATCAACCGGCTCAAGCTTTCCATTGACGAGGCGCACGGTTTTCCCTTCCGCCGCAATCCACATCGTCCCAGCGGGATTGCGAGTGAAAGCACAGGTACTCAGTGGTCCGCTCGTCTTGGAGGACGACAACGTCTGCCCCGTCTGCGATTCGATCGCACCGTTTTGCCGCAAGAACCAGATTGTGCCGGCAGCGTCGGCGCCAATGGCCATGACTTTTTCCCGCGAGGCCTTGACGGGATTAAAGGCCTGGAATTTCCCGTCGCGATAACAGGTGACTTTTCCCGAGTCGTGACCGATCCACAAAACGCCCTCGGCATCCTCAAATAGACACGCAATCCGGCTGTCAGAAAGATTCGGGGTGTTAACCGCTTCAAACGTTTGAAAGCGTTCCCCATCAAAACGAGCCAGACCGCCGAACGTTCCGATCCAGATATATCCATCGCGCGTCTGGGTGATGGCGGTCACCGTGTTTTGTGGGAGTCCTTCCTCCGTCTGCCACAACCTGATTGAGTATCCGCCCGTGGGCGCTTCCGAAGCAGGCACGGCCGCTCCGAGGCTGGTTGCGCCAAGCCAAAGGAACGCAATGAGAAACCTGACGGCGGACATGGGTAACGGTAGGCGGTCCAGCGGGTGCGAAGACCGGGGGTGGAAATTCAACCTGAGTAATTCGTCATCCTGCGCAAGGGAGATTTCGAACCTCATTGCACCCTATTCAGGACGGCCTACGACCGAAGAGTCGTGGCGAATCCGTACCGGTGGCCCGCACGCGAAGTCGCCCGCGCTCCAGTCTCCCTTCTTGGGAGCCACGGCGACCTCGCCGTTGATTTCCCGTGTCCCCTTCTAACTGCCGGTCGCGAACGAAAGCGTGACCACTCAAGGCACCAGTTCGTAAACCAGTATCTTAAAACTGTCCGCAATCATCTTTGGGCGCCCTTTGGCTCCTTCGACTGGTGTCTCAAATTTGGCCGAGGCAAGGTAAAGTTTATGCGAGATGGGGTCGACCGTCATCGTGCGCGCCGCACGCTCGGTCTTGAGTGTTTGCACAACGGCAAATTTATCGGGAGAATCCTCGTGCACCACGGTGACGGTGCCATCACGACCGTTGGAAGTGAAAGCCAGCTGGGTGCCGGGATCGAAGGCCGCGGCGTCGATTCCCTGGCCGGCGGCCAAGCTGGCGACCACCCGGCCGGTGTCGATGTCGAGCACGATCAGCAGCGCATTGCTGCACCCGATAAAAATACGATGATGGACAAGATCGATGTCCATGCCTGACGCCTCCTCGCCTGGTGCGATCGGCCAGTTCGCGACAACCGTATGGGTCTTCGTGTCGATCACTGACACCTTGTTCTTGTCTTCAATGTTCACAAACACCCGGTTGGTCGCCGGATCCGCCTGGGCGAACTCGGGTTTGCCGTCGAGCGGGATCGTGGCGGTGACCTTGCCACTCCCGGCGGAAATCACCGTGGCCGAGGCATCGCGGCCATTGAAGGTGTAGATTTCGCTCTGACCGGACTCGAAAAGAATCGCATCGGGGTTGGCGCCAGTCTCGACCTTGGCGAGGGTTTTCAACGTCGTGAGATCAATGATGCCGGCTTTGTTTTCCCGGCCGTTGCTGGTGAAGGCCCGGGTGAGCTTCGGAGCGACCGCGATCCCATGAATTCCCGGGGTATCGGCAATCTCACCGACTACCTTGTCCGTTTCCGTATCAATGACGACGACCTTCGTCGCGTGACTGACGTAGAGTCGGTGCCCGGCGGGGTCGACTGAGAGATAATCCCATCCGCCTTCGCCGCCCACGGCAATTTCATGAAGAAAACGATAGGGCTCGGCGGCATGACCGCCAAGGAGGGCGACGGCAAAAAGTCCGGATAGGAGAAAAAGATTCTTGGATTTTTTCATGGAGCAACAGGGGTTAACAACTGGGACGATGCGTCGAGACTATGCCAGAAGACGGATTACGCCATGATGACGCCGAAGTGACAAAAATGTCACCCGAGATGATCACCCAAGCGACAGAATCTCCGCTGGAGGGCATGACAATCAAGTTCGCAGCCCGCCCGGAACGTTCTTTTTAGCGCTGATTTTTTTCAACCGGTGGCCCACATCCACAATGGCTGCAATGGCCGGCTTCAGTTCCTGCCCAAGCTCGGACAGGCGGTACTCAACCGTGGGCGGAGAGGTCGGCATGACTTCACGGTGAACCACCCCACTCGCTTCGAGCCGACGGAGTCGCACGGTCAGGACCTTGGCGGATATCTCCCCGATATCGGCTCTCAACTCACTGAAACGTCGCGGGCGTCCGCTCAAATACCAGATGATATTGGGGGTCCAGGCTCCGCCCAGAATACTCATGCACTGCCGGAGCGGACAGACCTCCGGCGGAAGGGCTACTTTATTTTTTCGACGTACGACCATGGGCGGTTTTGCGGTTACCAAAAGGAAACCACGTACTGCAGTTACTGCAAGTTCTCTGGTTTACAAAAGTAACCATCGGGCTTCGCTTCAGTTCGAACTTAAATTAAACATCAAATCCATGAACGCCTCCCGCACCTCCGCCTCCCCTTCGCCAGACCTCACCCGCCGCGCTCCCCGCAGTCTTCGTTGCCGCCTGGGCGGCTATGCCGTCCTGCCGCGTATGCTCGACAAATGCCGGGCCGCGATCAACGGCCAACTGGGCGAATATCATTTCAACTGCCCGCTCGATCAGCAATTTTTCGGCTTTGCCGGGATTGATGCGGAGCAACTCAAAACCGAGCTGGCCAAAGGCAAAAGCGATTCCGAGATCCTTGAATGGATCCGGGTCAACTCCGGAAAAAACCTCAGCCGATGGGAAATCGAGCGATGGTCGGCCTATCAGGAGACCCGGCTGCCCGACAGTGATCCGGGCACCACGGAATTCTTCGCCAGCACCCTCGGAAAGCTCTCTATGACGCGAACGGACATCCACACGTGGGCGGATCTGCTGGATTTGGAGGACCACTGCACATTCGGTGGCACAGCCTGATCACTCTTCCGCAAACCAAACCTATGTGGCGAGACACCGCAATCACCCGGCGCTTGGGGCTGGATTATCCAATCATTCAGGGCCCTTTCGGCGGCGGGCTGTCCACGGTCGGACTCGTTGCCGCCGTGTCCAACTCGGGTGGCCTAGGATCGTATGGCGCGCACCTGCTTGCTCCCTCGGAAATTCACGCTCTGGCCGCTGAAATCCGTCAAGCCACGGACCGGCCCTTCGCGCTCAACCTGTGGGTGTCCGACCACGATGAGGGCGGCCTGGAAATGTCTGCTGCCGCCTTTGCCAAAAGCCTTGCGCGCTTCCAGCCATTCTATGAGGAACTGGGCATCGCCCCTCCCACCCGGCCGGAAAAATTCACCGTCCGCTTCGAAGATCAAATCGGAGCGATACTGGACGCGAGGCCACCGGTGTTCAGTTTTGTGTTTGGCATTCCATCCCGTGAAATCCTGTTCGAGTGCAGAAAACGCGGCATCATCACGCTCGGTGCGGCCACGACCGTCGATGAAGCGGTGGCGATAGAACAAGCCGGAGTTGACCTGGTCCTCGCCACGGGATTCGAAGCCGGCGGACACCGGCCGGCTTTTCTTCGTCCGGCGGAGGAATCACTCGTGGGCACACTGGCCCTGGTGCCCCAGGTGGTGGACCGGGTGAAAATCCCCGTCGTCGCCGCGGGCGGAATCTCCGATGGCCGCGGCGTGGCGGCCGCGCTGACGCTGGGTGCGCAAGCCGTTCAGCTCGGCACCGCTTTTCTCGCCTGCGTGGAGTCAGGGGCCAGCGCGACGCATCGTGAAAAGATTTTCAGCCCTGACGCGCACCACACTGTTTTGTCGCGGAGTTTCACGGGGCGTCTGGCCCGTTTCATTCGCAATCAGTTCATCGAGCGTTTGGAACACAGCACACCAAGTCCCCTTCCTTTTCCGCTGCAAAGCTGGTTCACCGGTTTTATCAAGCTGGCGGCGGCCGAGCACGGTAAAAGTGAATTCATGTCGCTCTACGCGGGACAAGGGGCGCCGCTGCTCCGCCATCGGAGCGCAGCCAATCTGATGAGGGCGATCACGATTGATCTCGACCGGCTCTGGTACGCACGCAACCGCCCGAGCTGACTGCGCGGGCACGAGGTCGAGCAGGTCAATCCAATGACGGGCGACGCATCCCGGCCCGCCCGGATGTGATCCGCTCCATTTTTATTCTCAATGAGTGCAATACCCCGAAACCTGGTTCGGTATGGATGAGGAAAAGACCACGGCGAGGTCGCCGTGGCTCCAGGAAGGGTGATGCTGGAACGGGGGCGGCTCGCCCGTGAGGGTTTGGCAACGCCCCCGGGGCTTGCCCCGGGATCTCTATTTCTTCAGACCCGCGCAAAAACGCGCGAGGCGCACCACGCCCTTGGCGATGATCTCATCGGAGGTGGCGTAGCTAAGACGAAGATAGC
>JANYDX010000096.1 GCA_025363395.1 Verrucomicrobiota bacterium | reverse complement strand
CCGCCCGGCTTGTCGAAAGCCAACAAGACATCGTCTTCAAAGAGTACAGGGGGCAGCGCCATGGGATTCGGCGCCGACACTGCGCGTCCCGTTTCCCGCAGCAACCCTGAAGGACGCTCTTTACGCATTTTTCGAGCGCGTTCGATAAATCCCAGTAGCGTTTCAGCCGGCGATTGTCTAAATCGTGGAGCATGACGCTGGCGCCACGATTTCTCATCAACTTCTGGGCAGGTTACCGGGTGGCTAGATTCGTCCGCAATCTCAAGGCGCTTGGTCGCGGTGCCGCCGCCCAGCAAAAAACTTTTGCCGCGCTGATGGCGCAATACCCGCGGACGGAATTCGGACGTGAGCACGGTCTGACCGAAAAAACTTCCTATGCGCAGTTTCGCGAAAGCGTGCCTCCGCGGACGTACGCCCATTTTGAACCGCTCGTGCAACGCATGGCCGCCGGTGAAGCAGGCGTACTCTTGCCCGAACGGTGTCTCTTTTTTGTGGAGACCGCCAATACCACCAGCGACAAGCCCAAACTCCTGCCAGTGCCCGAAGGCATGCTGCAGCATTATCGCCGGGGTTTGCATGACGCACTTTTCCTGTATGCCGCACGCGTCCGTCATACCGGGGTTTTCCTCGGCCGCCACCTTCATACCGGGGCAAGCACAGCCCTCATCGAGCAAAACGGGGCCTACCGCACCAGCCTCGATGGCATCCTGACCTTGTCCCTGAGTCCGTGGGCCGAAGCCAATCTGCATTCACCCCCAGCGGTCGTGGCCCACCTGCCGGAAGGCGCGGAAAAAAACCAGGCCACCGCCCAGTGCATGATCGGGCGCGATGTGACGCTCATCGCCGGCACTCCCGCCGCCGTTTATGCCGTGTCGCTAGCCGCCCGCGAGGTGGCCAGTTCCGGCAAAAGGCGAATGACCTCACTCCAAGCCATGTGGCCCAATCTGGAGTGCTTTCTCCACTCCGGTGCACCGCTCGGCCTGTATTCCGAAATCATGCGTGGCACCCTGGGACCAACCGTAAACTTCCACGAAGTTTATGCCGCCGCCGAAGGCATTATCGCCGCACAGGATGATGCGCATCCGGTGGCCTTGCGACTGCTCGCCGATGCCGGGCTTTTCTTTGAATTCCTTCCCCTGCGCCATTTCCACGAGGACACCCTAGCCAACGCGGGCGCGCTTTGCCTGCCCCTGGAGAAAATCGAAACCGGCATCGACTACGTGCTGCTGTTGACCACGCCCGCCGGACTTTGCCGGTATGTGCCGGGGGACATCGTGCGATTTTTATCCGTCGATCCTCCCCGCCTCCAGTTTGTCGGACGCACCCAGCTGCATCTGAATGCCTTTGGCGAACGCGTGACCGAACGGGAGCTGCTCGAAAGCCTGCTGGTGGTCTGCCACCATAATAACTGGCAGGCCGTTAATTTTCACGTCGCGCCCTATCATCACCGGGTAGCGGCGGGCCAGACCATTTCCAGCCATGAGTGGTGGCTGGAACTGCGCACGCACTCGATGAAGACCCCCACCGCCAACGTCATCGGGCCCGAGCTCGATGCGGAATTGTCCCGGCGCAACAGCGACTACGCCGCAAAACGCGCGAATCAGAGTCTCGATTTGCCGGCGGTGCGCCTTGTCATGCCGGGCGTATTCGAGCAGTGGGCCCAGGGTCAGAGCAAAATTTCCAGTGCCAGCAAGATGCCGAGCTGCCGTTCCGACCGTCTTATCGCGGACCAACTCGCCCAGTTCAGCCGCTTTCATCAAATCGTGCCCGCCAGCTTCGACTCGACCGATCCCAGCGCCACGATGCCCACCCGCCTTCCTCCGGATAGGATCGGATGATGCGACGCACCACCCCCAGCAAGGACAGACAAACTTCAGCGAGTGGTGCGGCGCGAAGAGGCGCAGGCTGCGGGGGCCAGTCCTTAACATCGCTGCACTGAATTCCCGAGACCGGGACGCATGCATTGCATGCCGCGCTTCATCGATCTTGTCGATAGGCCTACCGACGTTTCCCGCCCACCGCGCTGGTGCGAAAACCAAAAAAAAGGCCGGCGGATATTCCGCCGGCCGAATTAAAAATTCGATGCGATACTGGGGATTATTTATCCTTATCCTTGTCCGGAAGGGCGGCCGGCACAAAAATATCCGTGCCCTTGGGCGCCCGGAATCCGGGAAGGTCTTCGCGGGCCAGACCAACCGCCTTGATACTGCGCGGATCAAATATTTCCTCGGCGGCAGCGCCGTCGGAAGTAATCGTTTTCGCGGTGATAAATATCAGGAGATTCGAGGATTCGTCGTCCACACTCTTGGATGAGAAGAGGCGGCCGAGCACTGGAATGTTGCCCAAGACCGGCACCTTGGTGCCGCCGTGGTTTGTCGCCGCGGTGATCAGGCCGCCGATGCCCATCGTGTAGCCGTCCTTCAGGGAAACCTGCGTTTTGGCTTTGCGCGTGGCGATGATGGGAATACTGGCGCCATTAAAGGAGCTGGCGCCATTTCGCTGGCTCACTTCGGGCTCAAGCGAGAGCTTGATCACACCCTGTGCATTCACCTGTGGTGTAACCTTGAGAATGACGCCGATCGGCTTGTAGGTGAAACCGGAAACCTCGAAGGAGCCGCGCTCCGTGTTGTAGGTGTAGCTCGGGATGGGAAATTCCTCGCCCACATTCAAGACCGCCTCAGCATTGTTCAGCGTGACCACGGTGGGATTGGACACCACCTTGGTGTTGTTCTGCGATTTGAGGGCCGATACCACCACGCGGAATTCGGAGGCGGAAAACACCGCCTGGGCCAGGCGCGTTGTGCCGCCGGTATTGGTGAGACCAACGAGATTGTTAAGGATATTAGAGGTCGTTCCGTTATACGAATTGAGCGAATCTGCCGTGGCGAGACCAGTAACCGGGTCGACCTTGTAATTGGAGTACTCCGTACTGCCTGGAACGGTCGGGGGCAAACCGGTGACGGTACCGGGAGGAAGATTGATCGTGGAGGATGCAAACTGGCCATTGGGCCCGATGATCGGAGGATTGGTGACATACTTAACCGTTTCCCCGGAAGTATTACCCACGGTGGAATCCAGCTTATCACTTCTGACCTGGCCGCGTGAGCGCGTCCAATTCTGAGTAATATTGCCCGTCGAAAAAGTCTGCCCTTGGAGCGACGCCCAATTGACGCCGATATTCCGGATGTCGCGATCGGTGACTTCGACAAATTTGGACTCGATCATTACTTGATCCGTGGCCTTGTCGAGTTGGTCAATGACGCTGCGGATGCGGCTCATGCGGGAAGGAGGCGCGGTGACAATCAGCGCATTGCTGCGAACGTCAGTCACTATCTTGCCGCCACTCGCGGCGTCCACGAGACCATCCACGGTGGGCTTGATGTCGGCCGCCTTGGCATTGTTCACAATGAAGACCTCGGTGCTGGGAATCTCCTTCAGGAGATCCTCGTCACTCATGATCTTGATGATATTCCCTTCCTCGACATACGTGAATTTGATGGGGGCGAGGACATTCTTGAAGATCTGACGCCACGTTACATCGTGCATCTTGATGGTGGTTTTACCTGTTACCGTATCAGGCACCACGAGGTTGAGCTCGAACAGGTCCGCGACATTGCGAAGAATCGTTTTGATATCTTCGTCGGGAAAATCAACGGAGAGGGTGTCCTTGTCGCGGCTGAGCGCGGCGGCCGGGGCCGGGGCGGACGATGCTGCGCCCTCCGCAGTAGCGGGTTTGGGAGACGGAGGCTGCGGCTGCGCAGCCGGAGCTGCGGCAGTCTGAGCCATAATCGGCACAGTTAGTGCCGCGGTGAGGAGCGCGGTGAGGAGGATGCGTGTGCTCATAGTTCGATCGTTATTTGATTGGCCGGGTAAATTCCTCTCGGTTCAACCGGAGGGTAAAGCTGGTGCGTTCAATGGCGGTGATTTCTAGAGTGTATTCGGTCCCTTCAAAGGTAATAGTCAGGAAGCCCCCCGCTTTGACCCTCTTTTGACCGAAGACGAGGGTGTGCTCTCCACTGACGATGAAATTGCCGGTTGGCTTGAGGCTCGTGGCGATGGCCTGCAAAACCTGCCGCTCGGTGCGTGTACTCACCACTACCGGCCCTTGGGGAACGGCGGCTCCGGGGATACGGTTAAGGCTGGCCACCATCTCCGCGAAACGTTCGGAATGAAACGGATCAACCGTCACGGGAGAAGGGTCCCGTAGCACCAAAAATTTCTTCGCCTTGTCCAATACTTCCTGACGTTTGTTCAGGCTGACTACAGTGCCTTCGTCCGCCGCCAACGCAGCAATGGGTACCGAACCCAACAGAGTGGCGAACAAGCAAATTATTTTAAAGCCCGGGGAATTCATGGCTGGCCCAGGAGTTCGAGACTGATGGTTACATTCATGATATTCTGGGATGAGCCATCACTCCCACCACCTGCAACCTTGCTGAAAATCACATTGCTGAAATGGCAAAAAGGGCGGCCGGTCTCGAGACGGCTCAAAAAGAACATGATCTGTTTGTAGGATCCCTGCACCCCCACATTATACGGAACCCCGCCATAGAGCGCCGCGCCAGTTTTGGGCATGGTCCCCTGCCTAATATCCAGTAATTTTATTTCGCACTCCGCCTCCAGTTTATAGAAGGTCTGAAGATTCGCCGCCAGCTGCCCGGCGCGCACGAGCCGGCTTTCCATGTCCTTAGTAAGAGCCCGCATTTCCGCCACCTCTTCCGTCAGATTCTTGGATTGTGCGACGTTGGAAATAATTCTGGCGGCTTCGGCCGATTTCGTTTCGTACTCCGCCTGCTTCTCCTCGATTTCGCTGCTGCGATAATAATACACCCCACCCAGCACCAAAATCAGCACCACACAAGCAAACCCAATGGGTTGCTTTTTGATGTACCCCCCTATGTCAGCGGTGGTCATTATTTTTTCCCCTCCGGTTTTAATTTCAACGAAATCTCAAAGAGGAGGAACCCCGAAGTCGTATCCGGATTCAGCTTCTCCAAGGTTATGGGGTCGAATATGCCGCTCAAGCGGGCGTTCGCCCGAAGGGCATCGACATAACTCGACGCACTGCCACTCGCCTGATCCCGGGTGCCAGCCACAAAACCACGCAGCACGAAAACTTGGTTTCTCAGGTCAGCCAGACGGATTTCAGCATTCTCAATGGAGATTTCCTTCGGCAGGGTCTGCCCGATCACGGTGATAAATTCCGTGGGGGAAATCTGAGCACGAATAAAATTCTGCGCCTCGATCAGCTTTTTTTCCTCGGCGATGAAAATCTGCGTCAAACGGAGCGCTTCCTTGTTTTGCTTGGTGTTGCTGTCGATCTGTTGCTGGGCCTCGGTAATCTGATCATTCAGCGTGTGAATGCGGAATTCCCGATAGCCGGTCCAGATCAGCAGAGCCAGCGCAATGGCGATCGCCGCAGTGTTAACAAAGAAAGTCGTGCGAACAACCTTCGTGTCCGGCAACCGTTCAAAATTGCGGAAGTTAAAGTGCCAGAGCGGCTCTACGTCCGGCTGATCCTCACTTTTTTTCGTCAGGGACAGCATTTTCGTAAGAAGCGATTAAGGAAAAAAGACCAGCCCAGCGTTCATCGGGCGGATTGGGCGTGACCCCTTCCGCGAATTTAATGTGCAGTGACTCCAGCCAGGACATCATATCAATTTTAAGCTGGGGCACGCCCAAGGCTCCAGCCATCGTCGCACCGATCCAACCAAGATTGGAGGGAAGCTGGGTACACAAGACATGTCCGATCGACTGTCCCGTCTGCACTTCGTAGAAGCCAATGGACGACTGAAGCTCCTTGAGCAGTTTCTTCACCAGCGTTCCGCCCATGCTCGTGAAATCAAAGGTGTTTGAATAAAACAACTTCATGGCGGATTCCTGATCCTTCAAGCCGAGTTCCTTTTGCACCACCGGAATCATGGAGGCGACGCCACTGGAGATTGAGCGCGAAATATCTACTCCGTCGGCGCTGACAATATAGCTTTGCGTCATCTCATCCCCCATTTCCAAAATCAGCAACGGTGATTTGCTTTGTTTGAATTTGAGATAATTCACCATCCCACCCAAGGTAGCCAACGTGCCCAATTCCAGTCGTTCGGGATAAATACCAAGGGCCAGAAGTTTATCTTGGGTCACATCGACCTCTTCCGACGGCAACCCGCAGAATATCACTTCTTTTAAGGCTGCTTTGGTGGTCTCGTAGTAGCTGCCATCCGTGTGGTTGAGGACCTTGATCGCATACTTATCCGGCTCGATCCGGAACTGCTGGGTATATATCTCGTTGAAATAAGTCGGTTCCTTGACGCGCTTGAGATCAAGGGTTTGCCGGCGGACGATTCTCTTAGCCGGATAAATCCCACAGGTTGCATGGACATATCCAGTCGCGCCTTTCCCATCGGTCGCCTTGATCCACTCACCCAGACCGTTAATATCAGTCGCGGGTAATTCCTTCAGCTCCTCAATGAGAAAGGAGTCATCGGACTGAACAAGCCGGGCCACTAACGTAGTCTGTTCGCCTATCTCCACGCAAAAGCTCTTGGATTTGCTCGCGAAAAACATGCTAGGCTAGGTGGGGGTGGCTTTTGGGGACGAGGGCTCTGAAAGCAGAAGACCGGCTGACAAAGGGTATATCGGTCAAAAGAGGAGATAATATACTGAAAAGTAAAATGGGCCTCCACCCCGCGCTTTACAAGAGGAAATCCATCACCGAGTCGCTAACCCACAATAGTTTCCCGATTTTTTACACTATGAAATAATGCCAATTGGTGGCAAAAAAAACCCGCCGGTGTTAAGCGGCGGGTTTGAAAAGTACGAACGGAATTTAACGCAGATTATTTCTGCCAAGTGCGCTTCTTGTGGCGATTCGCTTTGAGGCGTTTGCGGCGTTTGTGTTTCGACATCTTCAGACGTCGTTTCTTCTTAAGATTTCCCATGGTGAAAGAGTTTGTGAAGGGTCAACCTGCAACTCGGCCGGCGTGGTGTAAAGCGTGAATTTATATCATTCCCGGCACCTCCACCAAAACCGGCCCCGCGCCCAACGCGAGAGTACAGCGCACCGCCTGCACCGACAAGCCGGTCAAAATCCCCGCCACCCGCCGGTAAAGATTAAGCTGCCCCGCATGCTTTGCCACTGCAGCCTCGCCTGACCCCGCCGTCCCACGATCAGTCTTAAAATCAATCACCCAAGCGCTCAGCGCACAACCACTCGGGTCGCGCTCCACCAAAACCCGATCAAACACACCCGTAAACCAAACCCCATCCACGACCACTTCAAAAGCCTTTTCGCGCCAAGTTTCCCACCGGTGCACGCCGGACGGACGTGTCCAGACTGCGGCCAATGCCACCGCGCGCAAATAACCCAAGGCAGATTCCACCGCCTCCAGCGGCGCACCACCGGCGCGCCATTCTGCCTCCTGTCGGGCCAGTCCGCCGGGCTCCAACCACTCCACCTCAGCCAGTAATCGGTGGACTTGGGCACCAAAATCCACCGCCCGACTCTGAGCCAAAGCAAATAATGGCGCCGCGCTAATCGCCCCCTGCTTTCCATCCGAAGGCCGGCGGGCCGGATGACGAACCGCGCGCTGCACTCGCGTGACATCAACCACGGGAAACACGGCGGACCCAACTCGGCCAATTTTCGCCGGCGTCTGCCGCACATGCCACTCGGGATCTCCCGCCGTCCAGGCGCCGGGCAACATCAATCCGCCCACCCGAATGCCTGTCTCCCCGGCGCCCAGTGCCTCGGAAAGAATCTTGGGGTAATTCAGCGACTTCGAATCACCGACCGGTTTGATGATTGCGTACATCGCGCGCTTCGCCCGGGTCATGGCCACATAAAGCAAGGACAACGCTTCATACCCAGCCTCGGCTTCCGCCTGTGCCACATGACCTGAAAGCACCGGATCACTTTCGCGAAACAGTTCACTGGGTAAATCGAGCACCCATTCAATGGAGCGGTCCGGATTTTTTTGCACCGCCAGACCTTTACGCCGCTGGTCGAGCTTTCGACCTTCCAAATCCGGCAGCAGCACCACGTCGAAACCCAGTCCTTTCGATTTGTGAATTGTCATCACGCGAATAGCCGACCCACTTTCTGCGTCCCGCACCGTGTACCGCTCCATGAAGGCGGAAAATTCCGCCGTATCGCGACTGCCTGTTTCATCAAAAATGCGGGCCGCTTCTGAAAACTGCCGGGCGCGCAGACGGCTGAACGCGTCTGCCGGCGACAAGCGGCTTTCAAGCTGCCGCCACCAGACTTCGACCATCCGCTCAAACCCTTGCGCGTGAATCTGGTTTAAAACCATTTCCGCCAGCGCCGCCGGCGTCACGATTCCACCCGCCGCCAAAACTTCGCCCAGCGGAGTCATCTGCACGTGTTCCCACGCCAGAGTGTCACCGGGATGAGCCGCCGCCTGCACGAGCGCGAGCATCGCGGCCCCCAGCGGATTATCGGTACACACGTGCAAATCCGATTCGGCCAGCGCGGACAGCCCGCCCTCCCGCAAAAAATCCGCCACTTCCGCGGCCGTGGAATTTTTCTGCACCAGCACCGCGCAGGTCAGCCCCCGCTCCAGCGGACGAATCTCGCGCAACAGTTCCAACAGGCGCTGCCGCCGCGCCGGCTCGTCTTCCGCGTGGAGCAAAGCGGCCTGGCCCGTGCGCTCCGCCACGGCGGAATGATGATCATTCCATTCGCGATTCCACTGGTCCGCCACCGCAGGGGGAAATAGTTCAGCCATCACCGCTCTGGCGCCGAACACGGCGTTCACCATTGCGATCAATGCCGGTCCGGAGCGCCACGAATCCACCAATCTCTTCTGGACAATCGTGCCGGGCGCCATGGCATTGTAGTGATCCAGCACCTCTTGAAAGAGGCGCGGATCACCCTCGCGCCAGGTAAAGATCGCCTGCTTCACGTCGCCTACGCAAAAAAAACTGCGGGCGCCGGACGGATCCTGCACCGCTTCATCGACCAGGTTGCGCAACACGCTCCATTGCCCGACACTGGTGTCCTGAAACTCATCGAGCAGCCAGTGATCGATCTCCGCATCCAGCCGGTAATCGATGAACAGCCGTCCGTCGCCGGCCACGGCCTCGCCCGTTAAAATGGGTGCGTGATCCGGCATGAGCAGTCGCTGTACATCCGCAAAGGTCAGCTTGCCCGCCCGTCGAACACTGTCGTTATAAAATGCCTCGTAGCCGTGCAGCACGGCGTGGATTCCACGCGTCGTCTCCAGCCGCCGCTTGAATTCACCGCCCGCCAGATGCGTGACGATCGCCGCCAGCGCCGCGCCCGCCGGAGCGGTTAACACTTGCTTCTTCCGGTCAAATTCCAAAACCGCCCGGCCTTCGCGCAACTCGTCCCACGCCGCCAGTGCCTTCTTCAATCCATAGACGAGCTCCGGCGGCGGCGGAGCACCCGGCCGCCAGTCTTCCACCGCCAGCAGAAAATCCTGCCAGCGCTGCCGCTGTTTGTCCGCCTGCCCGCTTCCTTCCAACCAGTGCCGCAAGGCCGTCAACGCAGCCGGGATGTCCGGTTTGGTGTCCAGCCAGCGATGGCCGCCGGGCCAGATTTTTTCCGGATTTCCCCACAAGGCACCCGCGGGCGCGGTGAGATATTTTTCCTGATAATCATCGAGAAACGCATCCAGCTTGGCCCCCAGCCGCTTTTCTTCGCGGCCAAAGGTCGCGCGCTTGAAAGCCTCCACGAATTCCTTCTGCGCCGCATCCAGCTCTCCACTGTGAGCAAACATTTGCTGGAGCACTCGCGCCCGCTCCATGCGGGCGCCGTGCTCCTCCAACAATTCGAATTTCCCCGCCAGTCCCAGTTCCAGCGGAAAACTCCGCGCGATCCGCGCAAAAAAACCGTCGAGCGTTCCCAACCGCAACGCGGGCATGGCTTCGATGACCACTCGCAACAACCGCAGAAAGTCCGCCGGGGCCCATTGCGGCAGTCGGATCTCCCCGCCGAGCTGCCGCGCCGCCGCCGGTTCGCGCGCGGCCTGCGCGAGTTTGTTGAGAATCTCATCGAAAAATTCCCCGGCCGCCTTCCGGGTGAAAGTCAGGGCCACAATCCGCTCCGGGGGCGCCCCGTGCGCCAGCAACTCCACAAAGCGATTGGTCAGTGCGTAGGTTTTTCCAGAACCGGCCGAAGCGCGGATCATGACATGTCCGATGGGACTCACCGGGCCACCTCCCACTCCACCCCCGCAGCGACACCATGCTGAAACAGCGGGGCGAAATCATCAAACTCCGGCTTCACCTTTTCGTTGGGCGGCCAGAAGACGCCGTCCTTGATGGATTCGCAGATGCCCTTCGCGCAACGCATCGCCGACTCCTGCAGCTCCAGGGAAAAACCCTCCCACAGGATCAAACCGGTTTCACCCGCCGCCTTGGGCAGATTAAAATAAGCACAGATCACATCGGGCCCGAATTCCGCGGCGAGCGCGTGGCGATAGAGCGGCAGCTGCAGATCCGCCCAGACCCGCTCGCGCCCATCCACCTCGACCCGCGTCCAGTCCGGCGGCGCCTCGTCGGAACGCAGTGAACGCAGATGTACGTCGCGCGGCGGGATGGCGGAATCGGATGTCTTGTAGTCGAGCACGCGTACCTGACCGGTCCTTTCATGCCGCTCAATCCGGTCGATGCGTCCGCTGATCACGATTCCTCCGCACGCGATCTCGATTTTTTTCTCCACTGCAACGATCACCCAGCCCTCCGTCCGTTCACGTGCCTGCACTTCCGCCGCCTTCGCGAGCCGCTGCCGCGCTGATTCCGTCTGCACCAATAACGGCAACGAGAGATTGACGCCATAGCGGTCGCGCACCCGGCGGTCGAATTCACTCAGCAGGAAATTCCGCAGCGTGGCTTCATCCGCACAATCATGCATCGCCGTGTCCGCCAGCCCTTCGAGCGCACCATGGCACAGCGTGCCGAAGTCGAGGGCATCCAGTTCGTTCTTCGCCGGATCGACCGCCCGCATCCGCAACACCTGCCCGAGATAAAACCGGAACGGACAGGCGAGCCACGCCTTCAATCCCGTGACCGCCACGCGTGGCGGCGGGCTCTCGCGGCGTGGTTTGAGCTGCCACGCCCGGGTCCACGCGACGGCCTGGTCGTTTTTATCCGGCGACCGGAAAAGAAAAGCGACGCGCTCCGGCAAAACCGGATCGGCACAGTGCAACAGCAGGCGCGATGGCCGCAACGGTTCCCCGGCCAGCGAGGTTTTGCCAAACACCAAATCAAGCCGGCCGCCGGTTTCGCGGGATGAGGCCAGGGCCTGCAACAGATAGGCATCGCGCGCCAGACGGGCCGCATTGGTCTTGAGGCCCAGCCGCGCCCGCAGCGACTCGGGGAGAAAGGGATCGCCGACCACCGCATCGGGCACGCGTCCATCATTCAATCCACCGACCACGAGGTGCGGGGCGTTTTCCCAGGCGAGTTCGAGCCAGCCTTGCAGTTCAAGCGCGCCCGGTGGTTTCTCGTCCGTGCGCACGCTGTCCGCAAACAGCTGCAAGGCCAGTTCCCACCAGTCCGTCACCGGCAATTCATCAAAACGTTCCTGCGCCTGCACACAGGCGCGCACTCCCTCCGACCACGCCACGGCGGCACTTTCAAAATGCAGGTCATCCTCCACCTTCAGATCGATTTTCCGCTCGCGATAAATTTCGGCCAACACGGCGCTCGCACTTTGCCCAAACGTTCCCTGCCGCAACATATCCCTGAGCCGGCTCATCGCCGCCAGACCGGTGGCAACCTCCGGCCGGCTGCCCGGGTTCGCCGCATATTTCAAGGCGTCCGTCAGATCCACCGGTAGATGTCTGGCGTGCAATTGATCCAATCCATCCAGCCAGTGCGCCACCGAAAACGCGCCAGCCACGCTCTGCCGGAGATAGGCAATAAAATCCGGACAGCGCGCGAGCGCTTCCACGGCCGCAAAAACCGGGTCGCGCATCAGCGCGGCCAGCGCCGCGAGCAGTTGATAAAGTCCTTCCTGCCGTCGGGAGCGTCCCTCGGGATTGAAGACCGGCACGCGCAAACGCCGCCAACCCGCGCGCACTTCGATCCACTCCGGCTCGGTGAAGCTCACGTTCACGATCTCCGCGCCGGTTTCCGCGGCCAGCTTGTCGATACCCATGCCTTTGAAAACCTCATCAATGGAAAAGCGGTTGTAACCGCCGCTGTCGGCTTCGCCGATGATGACCTTATACCCATGACCTGTCAGACAGGCCGTGACCGCGCGGAGACAGTCGAGCGAAGTCATTACGCCGGGACGAAACTCAGGAAAGGTGAGGTTGGGCTTGAGAAAGACACGCGCGCCCGGCGGCACCGTTTTGAAAAAGCCGACCTGCTCCAGCGTCTCCTCGATCACGGGGCCATAGGCCGCTCCTTCGAGATGCTTTAGAACGACGATGGGGTTCTTGGTCATTTCCTTTGGAGGCACTCTTCGTAAACGCCCTCGATGCTTTCAACCATCTTTTTGAGATCAAAGTGCTCTTCGATGCGCCGCTGCCCGGCCTTGCCATACTGCTGACGCAAGGCCGCGTCGCCGAGCAGGACTTCCAGCTTCGCGGCAAGTGCGGGCGCGTCGCCGGGCGGCACGAGGTAGCCGGTCTCGCCATCGGCGACCTGCTGGACGGAGCCGCCAATGTTTGTCGCGATGACCGGCAGCCCGAGACACATCGCCTCCATGACCACGCCGCCAAATGGCTCCGGCTGCGCGGAGGGAAGCACGAAGACATCCATCGCCGCGTAGGCGGACAGCGGATTTTCCAACTCGCCGGTAAAGACCACGTCGCCCTCGAGTCCGTGCTCGCGGATGATCTTGGCGAGTTCATCAAGGTGCCATTCATTGCCCGGAAACGGTGCACCTACGATGACGTACCGCGCCCGCACCCCGCGCTGTTTCAGCAGCCCCGCCGCGCGCAGGAGCACTTCCTGGCCTTTGCGGATGAGCTTGATGCGCCCGACGCAGCCCACGACCGGGCCATCGCCCAGATTGTATTGCGCGCGAAACTTTTTGCCTGCTGCCGGATCGCTGAGCGCAAACTCGGCGAGTTCAAAACCGTCATGCACCACCTTTGCCCCGAAGCCGGCCAGAAACTGCCCAGCGACCGCGTCGGACACCGCGAGAATCCGCGACGAAAACGCGTGGATGTAGCGCGAGTAAAATTTCCAAAACAGCGGGAACTCGAGGAACCAATCGCGGATGTGCCAGACATTCGGCACCCCGGCGAGAAACGCCGCGAGGCCCGGCGAAAGCATGACGCCGGTATTGGTATGGACGAGGTCGATTTTTTCCCGCCGGAGAATGCGCCACAGTCCGACGACCGAGATCGGAAAATGGAGCGCGAACCGCGCGAAGCCTAGCGGGTTCAGGATCTTGCGCTCAATGACGCTCAGCTCCGGAAAAATGATCGTCCTGACGTTGGCCTCGCGCAGACCGTCTTCCAGCGGTCCGTGGTCGGGCATCAGGACGATGGGTTCAAACCTCGTGCGGTCGAGCAGCTTCACATGCCGCAGCAAGCAGCGGCTCGCGCCGTAAATGTCGGCGCTGTTGTTCACCAGGAGAATTTTCGTCTGGGCGGCGCGTTCCGGTTTTTCCGCCGGCGACGGCCCGAGGCACTGGTCGTAAACGCCGGTGATCTTCGCGACCATGCCCGGCAGCGTGAACTGCTCCGCGACACGTCGCAGGCCCGCCTCGCCGAAGCGCGTTCGCAGCGCCTCGTCGCGCAGCAGGAGTTCCAATTTGTCCGCCAGCGCCACGGCATCGCCGGGCTCGACGAGGTAGCCAGTCTCGCCATCGGCGACCTGCTCTACCGAGCCGCCGATGTTCGTCGCGATGACGGGCAGTCCCATGCACATCGCCTCCATGACCACGCCGCCGAAGGGCTCGGGCTGCGCGGATGGCAGGACGAAAACATTCATCGCTGCGTAGGCGGGCCGCGGGTCGGCGAGTTCGCCGGTGAAAACCACGTCCTCGCCGAGGCCGCACTCGCGAACGATCCCGTGCAGTTGTTCGAGATGCGATTCGTTCCCCGGATAGGGTGCGCCGACGATGAGATATTTTGCGCGCACGTCGCGCTGTTTCAGCAAGCCCGCCGCGCACAGCAGCACCTCCTGGCCTTTGCGCTGGAGCTTGATCCGCCCGACGCAGCCGACCACCACGCCTTCGCCTAGCCCATACTGCTGGCGAAACAGCGCGCCAGTCTGCGGGCCGCCCGTCTCGAATTCGGTGATGTCGAAGCCATTGTTAATCACGCCCACCTTCGAGCGGTCACGGAATTGCGCGGCGATCGCCTCGGACACGGTGATGATGCGCGTGGAAAAAAGGCGCATCCACACTTCGAGAATCCGCCAGAAACTTTTGAATTCCTGGAACCAGTCACGGATGTGCCAGACGTGCGGCACTCCGGCCAGCCACGCGGCGAGACCGGGCGACAGAATCACGCCGGTATTCGTATGCACGAGCGCGATTTTTTCCCGCCGCAAAATCCGCCGCAGCGCGAGCGCCGAGAGCGGCAGCCGCAGTGCGAAAAGCACCAGACGCCAGGAATGAAAAACCTCGCGCGTGATGACGCTGAGTTGCGGGAAGACGATCACCGGCACGCCCATCGCGCGGAGTTCCGTGGCCAGCGGGCCGTCGGCGGGCAGCAGCACCAGCGGCGAAAAGCGTTCGCGATCCAGCGTCCGCAGCAAGCGTACGAGCGAGCGGCTCGCGCCGTAGATGTCGGCGCTGTTGTGGGCGAAAAGAATGCGGGTGGAAAAATGTCGCATCGGAGGAAGCGCGAAATAAAGTGGGCACCCACCGTGAAGGCAAACCGTTCCACCGTCCATTAACTGATTCATGTGCGGCCTTGCCGGATACATCGAGCGGCACAGCGGACCTGACCCCCGGATTCTCCGCGCGATGGAAGCGGCGATCGTGCATCGCGGCCCGGATGAAGGCCACGTCTGGACCGACGGCGTGTGCGGGCTGGTGCATCGGCGCCTCCGGGTGATCGATCTTTCCGCCGCCGCGGCGCAGCCGATGAGCAATGAAGACCAGTCGCTGTGGGTGGTCTTCAACGGCGAAATCTACAACTTCGCCGAGCTGCGCGAGGAGCTGCTGAAACTCGGGCACACCTTTGTCAGTCATTGCGACACGGAGGTGCTCGTGCATGGCTTCGAGTCATGGGGCACCGCGCTTTTCGAGCGGCTGCGCGGCATGTTTGCGCTGGCGCTTTGGGAGAAAAATTCGCGCCGGCTGACGCTGGCGCGGGATCGCCTCGGGAAGAAACCGCTCTTCTTCGCCGCGACGGAAAATGGCTTTGCGTTTGGCTCCGAGCTACCGGTTTTCAAAAGCGTGCCGGGCCACGCGCTCACGCTCTCGCGCGCGGCTTTCGCGGAGTACATGGAGTTCGGCTATGTCCACGCGCCGCGCACGATTTTGAACGAAGTGCAGATGCTGCGGCCCGGTCATTTCGCGGTCTGGAGCGCGGACGGATTTTCGACGCACGCGTACTGGCAGTTGCCGGAAACACGCGCAACGGCACGCGGCGACGACACGCCGGAAACGGCCGCCACCGCGCTCGAAGCACCGCTGCGCGATGCCGTCGCCAGCCGGCTGGTCAGCGACGTGCCGCTCGGCTGCTTCCTCAGCGGAGGCATTGATTCCAGCCTCGTCGCGGCGCTCGCGCAGCAGTCGCTCGGCGGCCCGCTGCAAACGTACACCGTGGGTTTTTCCGATTCGCAAATGGACGAGGCGCGGCACGCCGCCGCCATCGCGCGGCATCTCGGCACCGAGCATCACGAGCTGATGATCGCGGCGAGTTCGATTGCCGGTGAGTTCGTGGAAATCCTCACGCGCCTGCCCGAGCCGCTGGGCGACGATTCCTTCGTCCCGACGTTCGCCATTTCGCGCGAAACGAAACGGCACGTCACCGTGGCGCTCTCCGGCGACGGCGGCGACGAATCATTCGCGGGCTACTCGAAGTACCGGCAGTTCGCGAGCGCGCGAAAATGGCAGGGGCCGTTTCCGAAAGTTTGGAGCGCGCTCGCCAGCCTGCCGCTCCCGGATCGCGCAAAAAAAAGCCTGGAGGCGCTGGGTGCGGAGAGTCCGTGCGAACTCGCGCGCTGGCTTTCGACGCTGTGGAAAAGGCCGGAGCTGGACGTGATCCTCGCGCGCGAAAACTCCGCCGAAAATGCGGACGATTTTTTCTCCGCAGCGTGGAACCGCCGCGCCGCGTTCGGCGAGACCGAGCGCTTCATGCTCACGGACATCGAGACGTATCTGCCGGACGACATCCTCGCCAAAGTGGACCGCGCGAGCATGGCCGTGGGGCTCGAAGTCCGCAGCCCCTTCCTCGACCAGCGGCTCATCGCCGCCGCGCTGGAATTTTCCTCGCGCACGGGCCTGCAAAACGGCGGTAAGGACGTGCTCAAGCGCATCCTCGAAAAGCATGTGCCGCGCGCTCTTTTCGAGCGGCCCAAACAGGGCTTCGGAATCCCCATCGAAGCATGGTTCCGCGGCCCGCTGCGCGATGTGCTGCTCGAATACACCAGCCCCGAGCGCACCCAGCGGCGCGGACTTTTGCACCCCGCCGCGCTGGCCTCGTACGTGAAAGCCCACCTCGACGGCCGGCGAAATTTCGCGCGCAAGCTCCATGCGGTCGTCGCCTTCGAGGTCTGGGCCGACTGCTTTTTCGGCGCGAATTGATTTTATGAAACAAGCCCTGCTGAACCTCCTCGCCTGCCCGCAATGCCGCGGCGATCTCACGCTCGCCAACGCCACCGGCGAAGCGGAAATCCTCACCGGCGAACTCCGCTGTGCCGCTTGCACCAAGAGCTATCCGATTGTTGCCGGCATCCCGCGCTTCGTGCCGAACGAGGAATACGCCGGCTCCTTTGGCCACCAGTGGCTGAAGTATGCGCGGCTCCAACTCGACTCGAACAACGGCTCCACTTTCTCCCGCGACCGCTTTTACTCGATCACCGAATGGACGCCGGAAATACTGCGCGGCAAGCGCGTGCTCGATGTCGGCTGCGGCTCCGGACGCTTTGCGGAAGTCGCGCTCTCTGCCGGAGCCGAGGTGGTGGCGCTCGACCTCAGCCGCGCGGTGGATGCGTGCCTGGAAAATCTCGGTGCGACGGGCCGGCTCGACTGCGTGCAGGGCTCGATCTTCGAGCTGCCGTTCAAGGATTTCGCGTTCGATTTCGTGTACTGCATCGGCGTGATCCAGCACACGCCCGACCCGGAGCGCGCGGTGAAAAGCATCGTCAAAAAAGTCGCGCGCGGAGGTCAGGCGGGCTTTTGGATTTACGAGCTTTGCTGGAAGTCATTCGTCGGCACGATCGGCTTCAAGTATCTGCTCCGGCCCATCACGAAACGCCTGACGATCAGCCAGACGGAGACGTTTTCCATCGCGCTGGAGGCGCTCTGCTGGCCGGTGAATTGCGTGGCCCGGCACATGGGCACGTTGGGCCGGATCATCATGCGCATGCTGCCGGTTTCGTGCGCGCATTTGCAGGGCATCCCGCTGAGCGCGGCGGATTTCCGGGAATGGGTGCGGCTCGATACCTTCGACATGTATTCGCCCGCGCACGATCATCCGCAGCGTTTTGAAACCGTGGCCCGCTGGCTGAAGGACGGAGGGCTGGACGTGGCACCACGGCATCCACACGGGGCGGTTTCCATCACCGGGCGCAGACTGTGAAAACGCCGTTTGAACGCGCGCGCGAATGTCCCATTGTCCCCGCGTGAATCCGACTCCCGCCATCGACGCCGACCAGGGCACCTTCATGGAGTGCTACCGCGGGCGGCAAAGCTGGCTGCACCACGCCGCCTATCTGCGGATGGGGAAGGTGCTGCTCGCGCTCCGGCTTTGCCGTGAGGCGGGCCTCGCGCTGGATGGAAAGGACATCCTCGATTACGGCTTCGGCGCGGGGACTTTTTTCCGCTACTGCCCGCCGGACAGCCGGCTGTTCGGCGTCGAGATCGATCCGCAAAATGTCGGCGCTGTGCGCGAGATGCTGCGGGAGCGCGGGTGTGAAAATGCGGATTTGCGGACGATCGAAATCGAGCACTGGGAAAGCCACGCGTTGCTTGACCGGCAGTATGACGTGATCCTTTGCAGTCATGTCATCGAGCACCTGCCCGACCCCGTGGGCTTCATGAAAAGGATGCGGGACTGCCTCACTCCGTCCGGCGTTTTCATGGGGCTGGTTCCGTTGAACGAACGCATCATGGATCCGCATCATGTTCAACGGCTGGATCGCGCGAAGATTCACGCTTTCAACGAGGCGGCGGGCCTGCGCGTGCAGAAATACATCGAAGCTGATCCGTGGCTTTATTGGTTTCAGCCGGTCTTCACGCGCGAGAGCGGGGCAGTCCACACGCTGGCGCAAGGCGTGAGTATCGCGCTCGGTCTGCCGGCCACGCTGCTTGGAGCCGACGCGTGGTTTGCGCTCTCGAAAATCTACGCGGCCATCAGCCGTTCGCAGCCCACGCAGGCGGCATTTGTATGCGGGCGCGCGTGATTTTTTATACCTCCCGATTTTGAAAATCGCGCTCGCTCAGATCAACACAACCGACGGCGATCTCGCGGGCAACGAGGTAAAAATCCTGGCCGCGTACCGGCGCGGTGTGGAGGCCGAGGTCGAGCTGGTCGTGTTTCCCGAGCTGGCGGTCAGCGGCTATCCGCCGCGCGATTTGCTGCACAAAACCCAGTTCATCGCGCACAACCTCGCGGTGCTCGAACGCCTCGCCGCCGCGTGCGGCGAGACGGGGATGCTGGTCGGTTACGTGGGCGCGAATGACGTGCGGCCCGGACGCGAGGCGGAGAACGCGGTCGCGCTTTTGCAGCGTGGAAAAATCCTCGCGACGCGCGCGAAGACGCTGCTGCCGACTTACGATGTCTTCGACGAGGACCGCTACTTTGAGCCGGCGCGGGAGAATGCGGTTGTGGAATTCAACGGGCGTAAAATCGGGCTGACCGTCTGCGAGGACGTGTGGAATGACGAGGGCTTCTGGCCCGACCGCCGCTACCGCCGCAACCCCGCGCGCGAACTCGCCGCCGCGGGCGCGGAAATCCTTTTCAACGTCTCTGCCTCGCCGTGGCATCTCGGCAAAAACCGCACGCGCCACGAGATGCTCTCCAGCCTCGCCGCGACGACGCAATGCCCGCTCGTGTACTGCAATTCCGTCGGCGGAAACGACGAGCTGATCTTCGACGGGATGAGCCTCGTTTTCGGCAGCGGCGGCCAGCTTCTCGCGGAAGGCGCGGCATTTCGCGAGGACTTCATCGTGGTCAAAACGGATGACGCTCCTGCGATCAGTGCGTCGCCCATTGCCGATGAGGAAAAACTCTATCGTGCGCTGGTGCTCGGGTTGCGCGACTATCTGCACAAGTGCGGCTTCCAGTCCGCGGTGCTCGGGCTGAGCGGCGGCATCGATTCCGCGCTCACCGCCGTCCTCGCCGTCGAGGCGCTCGGCGCGGAAAATGTGCATGGCGTTTCACTCCCCTCGCAGTACTCCTCGCAGGG
>JANYDX010000221.1 GCA_025363395.1 Verrucomicrobiota bacterium | reverse complement strand
GGTCTTGAGGCGCGCGACGTCGACGTTGGACGGGCACTCGGATTTGCAGCCTTTGCACGAGAGGCAGAGGTCCATGACGCTGGCGACCTCTTCGCTATCCCATGCGTTCATGCCTTCACGGGAATCGGTGAGCACTTGGCGGAGAATATTGGCGCGCGCGCGGGTCGTGTCCTTTTCGTTGCGCGTGGCCATGTAGCTCGGGCACATCGTGCCGCCCATGAGGTGCGTCTTGCGGCACTCGCCGACCCCGTTGCATTTCTCCGCGGCACGGAGCACGCCTTGCGCGGCGCGGAAGTTGAAAACGGTTTTGTGTTGGGGTGACGGGTGGTCGGGGCCGTGACGCAGCGAGGTATCCATCGGCGGCGTGTCGATGATTTTGCCGGGGTTGAACAGGCCGCGTGGATCGAACGTTTCTTTTACGTGGCGCATCATCGCATAGCATTCCGGCCCGACCATGAAGGGGATGAATTCACCGCGAAGGCGGCCATCGCCATGTTCACCCGAGAGCGAGCCGCGGTATTTCTTCACGAGTGCGGCAACGTCGGTCGCAATGCTGCGGAAAAATCGCAGACCCTCGGGGGCTTTTAAATCGAACAACGGGCGCGTGTGCAGTTCGCCCGCGCCGGCGTGCGCATAATACACGCTGCTGATGCCATATTTATCCCGCATCAATGCCGCGAATTCCTCGATGTAAGCCGGCAAATCCTCGACGGCAACAGCGGTGTCCTCGACGACCTCGCGCGGTTTGGCGTCGCCCGGGACGTTCATCATCAGGCCCTGGCCGGCGCGGCGGAGATCCCAAACCTTGGTGCAATCCTCGCCCCAGAGCACGGGAAAGGCGTAGCCGAGTCCGGCGGCGCGCAATTCGCTTTCCACCGTCTGCATCGTCGCCTCGATGACGGCGCGCTGTTCGTGGCGGATCTCGATGACGAGCACCGCGCCCGGATCGCCCTGCACGAAGAAACGATTTTTGACCTGTTCAAGGTTCGCTTTGGTGCATTCGAGAATGTGGCGGTCGATCAGTTCGCAGCCGAACGGACGGTGGCGCATCACGATGAGCGTGGCATGCAGCGAATGCTGGATGGTAGCGAAATGGGCGCACATCAGCGCGCCCGGCGGTGGGAGCGGTTCGAGATTGAGTTCGAATTCAACGCCGAGAAACAGCGTGCCCTCGGAGCCGGCGAGGAGCTGGCAGAGGTTGAAGGGTTGGTCGGAGGCGGGATCGAAGATGTTGCACTCCATCAGCCGGTCGAGCGCGTAGCCGGTGTTCCGACGGGTGACGGTGGGCTTGGGATAATTGTCGCGGATCAGCTGGCGGTTTTTCGCCTCGCCGAGCAGATCGCGGACGCTGCGGTGGATTTTCGTTTCCAGCGTGTCCGGGCCGGCGCATTTTTGGGCGAACGCTTCGCGGGTGAGCGGACCGAAGGTGACTTCCGAGCCATCGCTGAGGAAGCCGCGGGTGGAAACCAAGTGCTCGCGCGTGGTGCCGTAGATGATCGAGTTGGCCCCGCAGGAATTGTTGCCCACCATGCCGCCGATCATGGCACGATTTGCGGTGGAGGTTTCCGGCGTGAAATATAGGCCGCGTGCCTTGAGGACGAGATTGAGTTCGTTCCGGACGACGCCCGGCTGGACCCGCACGCGGCGGGTGGCTGTATCAAGTGCGATCACTCGATTGAGGTGGCGGCCGACATCCACGATGATTCCCGGACCGACGACCTGTCCGGCGAGCGAGGTGCCGGCGGTGCGGGGAATCAGTCCGATGCGATGCAGGTTCGCAAAAGTGATCAGGGTTCGGACGTCAGTTTCGGTGCGCGGCAAAGCGACTGCGACGGGCATTTCCTGATATTCGGATGCGTCGGTGGCGTAGAGGGCCCGCATCGTGTGATCAAAATGCAGCTCGCCCTGCAGGCGGGTGGCGAGATTGCGGAGGTCATCGGTCGAAGGTGCGGCGCTCATCGTTTTGGTTAACTGAGTGAGATCCCCGGGTGATTTGCGAGCCTGACAATGAGGCTCGGTCGTTGGAGCGAAGTTTCCAAGACACGGTCGGGTCCGCGGCCGGCTGAAAAGTTTTTTTCGATGCGTCTGGAATAATTATTGATCTGTAATTCTTCGCGTTTGCCAAAGCCAATCCGATGGTAAGGATAATGCTGCATCAATCACGCTGGGGCTCCTTACTTCTTATGCATCATTGGAAATTCTTTCGTACCGGCGGACTTGACCAGGTCTCTCTCGAATCCGGCGCGGATCTGCTCAATCTTGAGCAACTTGATCAGAAATTATGGGTGGCGCTGAGTTGTCCGGTCAAGGGGTTGGAGCTCGATGAAAAGACGCTGGCGATGATCGATTCCGATGGTGACGGCCGCATCCGGGTACCGGAGCTGCTGGGAGCGATCCAGTGGGCGGCCGCGCGGCTGAAGGATGCGGGAGAACTTTTGAAAGGGGAGGCGCTGGCGCTCAAGGTGATCGATGATTCGACCCCGGATGGCAGGGTTTTGCTTTCTTCGGCGAGGCAAATCCTCACCAACGTCGGCAAGAAAGGGGCCGAGATTATTTCCGCGGAGGATACTTCTGACACGGCGAAGATTTTTTCCGCCAGCCCACTGAACGGCGACGGCGTCATCCCGCCGGAGGCCACTGACGATGTCGCCGTGCAGACGCTGATTAGGGATATCGTAGCCTGCCTGGGCGGCACGGCCGACCGGACCGGTTCGATCGGGGTCACCTCCGAAAAAGTCGAGGCATTTTTCACCGATCTCACGGCCTATGTGACCTGGGTCCAGCAGAGTTCGGGTAAGGAAATTGCCGTGCTGGGTGATGCCACGGAAGCAGCTTGCTCGGCGTTACGGACGGTCCGGGCGAAGGCGGAGGACTATTTCGGCCGGTGCCGCCTCGCGGCGTTCGACGTTCGGGCCACGGTGGCACTCAACCGCGCGGAGAGCGAATACCTCGCGATTGCCGCCAAGGATTTAAAAATCACTGCCGAGGAGGTGGCGGGATTCCCCTTGTCGCGGATCGAAGCCGGCCGGGCGCTGCCCTTGTTCGAGGGATTGAACCCGGCGTGGTCGGGCGCGATGGGGGCGCTCCATCAGGCGGCGGTGGCCCCGATTTTTGGTGCGACCAAAACCTCGCTTACCGAAACGGAATGGTCGGGCTTGAATGCAAAATTCGCGGCCTATGAGGCGTGGTTGGGAGGCAAGACGGGATCGGCGGTGGAAAAGCTCGGTCTGGCCCGGGTGAAGGAAATTCTGGCGGGCAAAGGACGGGAGGAACTCGCCCGGTTGGTGGCGCAGGACAAGGCGCTTGAACCGGAGTTCAAGGCCATCAGCGATGTGGACCGACTGGCCCACTACGTCCGCGACATGCGGACCCTGCTCAACAACTTCGTTAATTTTTCGGATTTTTATTCGCGCGACAAGTGGGCCACTTTTCAAGCCGGCACGCTCTATCTGGACAGCCGCAGTTCCGAGTTGTGCATCCGCGTGGACGCCCCGAACGCGCTGGCGTCGATGAGTAAAATCTACATCGCGTATTGCAACTGTACGCGAGCGGGCTGTGCGAACCAGATTATTGCGGCCTGTTTCATGCAGGGGACCAGCGACTACTTGTTCGTTGGGCGGCACGGGATATTCTACGACCGCCAAGGCAGGGATTGGGATGCGGTGATCACCAGCCTGGTGGACAATCCAATCAGCCTGCGCCAGGCGTTTTGGTCACCTTATAAGAAGTTTGTCCGCTTGATCGATGAGATGATCGCCAAGCGCGCAGCCGCAGCCGATGCGGCGGCGAACGATCGGTTGTTGGCCGCGGCGAATACGGTGGCCAATGCTGACAAAGCGGCCGCAGAACGCGCCAAGGCGGCGGCGGAAGCTCCGTCTACGCCGCCCAAGAAAGTGGATGTGGGCGCCGTCGCGGCCATCAGTGTCGGTGTCGGCGCCATCGGTGGCGCCCTCGCCGCCGTCGGCACGGGCTTGGCCAGACTTCTCTGGTGGCAATACCCGCTGGTGGTCATTGGCCTGATTTTGGTGATTTCGGTGCCCGCGGTGGTCATCGCGTGGCTCAAGTTGCGCCAGCGCACTTTAGGACCGATTCTCGACGCCAACGGTTGGGCGATCAATGGCCGGGTGAAGATCAATATTCCGTTTGGCGCGGCCCTTACCGATCTGGCCGTGCTGCCGGAAGGCTCGACGCGCTCGCTGGAAGATCCCTATGAAGACAAGGACGCGGCCAAACGCCGCAAATTTTGGACGATCCTCGTGTTTTTGGTGATCGTGGGTGTGGTCGTGGCATGGCGCATGGGCACCTGGCCTTTCAGGCCCAAGGTCGAAGCCGCTGCGCCAGCGGTGTCCGCGCAGGCTACTCCGCCCGCTCCCGCCAAATGAGCGGGTGGAAACTTAAATCCTGGAAGGTCATGGCCGGGAATATAAGCTTTAGTTTAAGGCCTTTGGAATGTTATCTGCATCTGGGCAAGCAGTGGACCGTTCAAGTGAACCGATATCCCTTTCACGATTTGAATTAAAATTCTAAACCACCCTTCAACTCTCATTAGCCCGAGACAAAGCGAAACCATTATGAGCGGATCAAAAGAAAATGACCCCGGAGTCCAGACGGAACGCGATTGGGTGCTGGTCGTGGATGACGACAGACCGATGCACGACTTGATCGCCACCGCCCTGGGCATTGACGGATTGGAGGTGGTCACTGCCAGCAACAGTACGGAGGCCTTCGACGCTATCGACGGTCATGCCGTCGAGCCGATGCTGGTGCTGACCGACGTGTTGATGCCCGGCATGGATGGATTAACTCTCGCGCGAAAACTCAAGTCCCGTCTGAAACTCGGCAAGATTGTGATCATGAGCGGGCATCTGGCGGATGTCTCCTGGTGGCCCTCCGACCTCCGTGACCTGGCCTTTCTCTCCAAGCCGTTTCGCATGGCTGAACTCGCGGCGCTGATTGAGTCGGCCCGGACCGAGTTCAAAGCCAAGCCCTGATGCCCACCCGCACCATGGAAATCAATCTTATCCTCACCGCGAAAAGCTGGCAGCTGGCATCCCAGCTTGAGCGAACCAAACCGTATGGAGGCGTGTTGATCGTTAAGAATGTTCCTGAGCGCACGTACCTGGCAGTGACGCCGAAGCAGTGGGAGGTTCTCTCCCGATTCAGTGAATCGCATACGGTGCCGCAAGTGCTCGAAAGCATTATCAACGACCGGATTTGTCCGGCCTTGGGCGAATTCTATGAGTTGATGCTGAAAGCCGTGAAGGCGCGCATCATTGTGCAGCCAGGCCAGACGGTGTTAACGGTTCCCGCGGTTAACTGGATGCTGGCGGTCAAGCCCTCCCGGCTGCGTTTTGTGATGTGGCTGCTGTTTCTGACGGGCTTGGGTTTCACGGTCGCACTGCGTCCGGCGCTGCCGACCACGCTCATGGATTTTGCCGCCAGTTTCGGCGCTTTGTTCCTGGCTGCTTCGGCCGGGGCGGCTTTATCCGCCTCACTTTTGCGGGGTGGTGGGGGTGAAGTTTACGCTCTACGGCGGTGGTTTATTCGCAACAGTGATTCCCGCATGTTGTCACCGGCGGACCAGCGGCTGGTCGGTCTTGCCCCCTTGGCCACGCTGGCCGCCACGACCGGTTTTCTGACCTGGCACCGGCCGGAGTGGAGTCTTTTTCCCCTGGCGGGATTGTTGGTTTTATTGCGTCCCATCCTGAACGGTCGCGTCAGCCAGATGATCCGGGTGCAGGCCAGCCGGCGGCTGAGCGACGCCGAGAATAATTATATTTTCCCACCCAATCGCACGCCGCAGGCGCGGTGGAAACTGCTGCGCGCCGGACTGCGCAGTCCGACGACCTGGGTTGAAATAACTTACGGGGTCATCTGGACGCTGGTGCTGTCTTTTTTTGTCGGCGGGTTGACCGACGTGCCACCCTGGCATCTCGCATTCTGGCAGGCGCAGGGGCCGCGTCTGGGCTTTGCGATTGTCACGTCACTTTCTTTGCTCGGCCTCATTTACGTTGTTTCCGAATTTTATCTTTTCGCCACTGAACGCGCGCTTGCCCACCGCAATGCCGTCCGGCGCTGGTACCGGCGCTGGTTGGGCCGCGGCCGGGAAGTGGATGAAAGCGTCCGTTTACGGGCTGTGCTCCGTTCGCCCTTGCTCCGCATGTTGACTCCGCCCGGCCAGCGGGCGGCGGCGAAGGCGCTGCATCCGTTCCGTTCCGGTCCCTGGAAGGTTATTCACGGACCCGACACACCGCCCACGCATGTTTCGCTCATTCTTTCCGGCAAGGTCGGGGTTTATCGCACCTTGCGGAGCGGCCGACGGATACGGGTTCAGGTTCTTTGCGAAGATGATATCGTCGGCTTGCATGCCGTGGCGGACCGGGAGTTTCCCCATTTTCAATACCGGACGCTGACGCCCGTCACGCTTCTCCGCATGGACCGGGTGGTGGCAGATGAACTGGTGGTCTCACAAATTGCGGCATCGAGCTTGACCAGTCAGGTGCAAAAACTCCCGTTTCTGGCCCGGATCAAACTCTGCGAGAACTGGCATATCCAGGCGATCCAACGCTGCGCGGAACTGTCCCGTATTGTGAATTACAGCGAGGGCGATATGATTTTGCAGGACGGGTATTACAGCGACAGTTTCTTTATCATTTTCGAAGGGTCGGCCAAGATTACCAGCCGAGGCAAGGTGCGGGGAATTGTTCGTGGCGGCGACTTTTTCGGCGAAATCGGCCTGCTCCAGAACAGCAATGCGACGGCGCACGTCGTTGCCGGTCCCGGCACGCGCTGCCTTTGCATTCCCCGGCGGGAGTTCCTGCGCTTCGTCGCGCACAACTACACGGTGGCGCTGGAACTGGAGCGGGTGAGCTCGGCGCGATTGGGTGCGCCGATTTTCCCGCTTACGCCGGGCAATTTCCGGAGCATCTGAGTTTCAGCTCCGCAGCGTCTGCAGTTGGGCACCCGCTCATCAGACTTTTCGGGCAAGGCGCGGGGCATGGGCCGCATTGATCGCCGTGGTCACCTTCTAAGCTTCGTCCTGTGGGCTGCTGCCCTCACCCCGAGAGAGGTTCCGCCATTTTCGTCCATGCCACGCGGGGTGGGCGCGGCCTGCTTGCACGCCAATCGATCTACTTGGACCAGCGTTCGTGCCAAAGCAAAAGTGGACGATCCGGCCCGCTGACTATTTTGTCAGGTAAAATGGATTTGGCAACTTGAACGTCCGTTCGGCGTAGCCGTTTGCGAGATCGCTGGCCTGATCTCCGATGTTGGCGATGATGGTGTAGCCTTCCTGTGTCAGCTTGCGCCGCGCATCGGTCTTCAGTCCTGCGTTGCTGAGGGGCTGCTCCGTGACCGCCGGCCGGTAAATAATTTTGGTCCAAGTTTCATATCCGACCTGCCGCAGGTTTTTCTCCGTGGCCGCCTGTTCGCTTTCGAAGCGCCCGGTGATAATGAAAATGTCGATTTTCCCTCGGACTGCGGTATCGTAAATGGTCTGGACTGGCAGCATAGCGGGCGCCTGGCTCTTCGCCACCCAGGCTGCCCAGACTTTCGGCACGTAGCCGTAATCGTTGGCCACGATATGGGTCAGGTTGGAGAGGAGCGTTTCATCAATGTCGAAGACGACGGCCAGTTTTTTTCCCGGCTTTGCTCCTTCGGGAATGCGTTTGGCCAGGTACTTGTTGGCCGCCAAGGCCACGACGGCGACTTCCGTGACGTAGTCACCCGAGGCCACGTAATTGGCCAGCTCCTGTTTGCAGTTGGTCAGATTGCCTGGCTCGACGGCGGGGGAGGGCGTCGCGGTGAACAAAAGCGAGAGTCCCAAGGCGAGTGTTGCACATAGAGCACGTTTGAACATGCGATGCAGTAAAGGGGGTGGTGCCGGAAGTTCAACCGCGGTTTGTCGGTCCAGAGGAGTGCGCAGAGCTCCGGACTGATGCGTCCGCCCACCGGGCGAATTGAACACGGTGACTTACAACGACGGCACCGAACCGTCGACCTATGACCACCGCACTGGCAGGTGGCCGCCCTCGCTGATTCCACCGGGTTCCGAACCTTCGCCAAGCTGGCGTCGAAGACGATGGCTTGGATGGTGGCGGAGAGCTGAGTTTTTTCCCTGATCATCCATTTTAGCCGGCTCCCGCTCTTCAGCTTGGGGAGTTCGCCGGACAACGTTGATGCCTGTGTTTATCAGTATCAGGACTACGCCTATCAGGCAGATGGTCGGTTGAACTATTCCGGAGTTTACGCCGACAACCTGCCCGCGCAGGCCAAGGGCTTTGGCTATGGCTATCTGCCCAATTTCCATTTGGTAAACCAGCTCAGCTAGGCTTCGAGTGGTTACAACGGTACCCGCGACTTCGATCGTTACGGCGACGCGGTCCAGGGCCTGACGACTACCTAAGGTTATGAAGTTGCCCTGATTTGACGGACGATCAATCAGATCTCGTCCAGGCGGATGCAGGCGGCTTCGCGGTTGGGGCCGGCGGGGATTAGCGGGGGCACAATCGTCTGGCACTTTGTCTGTGCGTAAGGGCAACGGGGATGAAAGGCGCAGCCGCTGGGCGGGTTGAGCGGGGAGGGGAGATCGCCGGCGAGCACCAGACGTTTCTTGGTGCGCTCTCTGTCGGGATCGGGCGTCGGAATCGCGCTGACCAAGGCACGCGTGTAGGGATGGCGCGGGCGCTCGATCACGTCGGCGGCGGGTCCGAGTTCGACGATTTTTCCGAGGTACATCACGGCAATGCGATCGGAAATGTGCTTCACCACCGAGAGGTCGTGCGCGATGAAAATAAGCGCGAGATTCATCTCGCGGCAGAGCTTCGCCAGCAGATTGAGAATCTGGGCCTGGATGGAAACGTCGAGGGCTGAGACGGGTTCGTCCGCGACGATGACCTTGGGCTCGAGGGCCAGCGCGCGCGCGATGGCGATCCGCTGGCGCTGGCCGCCGGAAAATTCATGCGGATATTTTTCCATGAACTGCGGCGAGAGCCCGACTTTCTCCATCAGCTGGGCGACGCGGGCCCGCACCTGGCCAGCGGTCACCACGCGGTGGACGAGCAACGGTTCGGCGAGCGTGGCGTACACGGTCAGGCGCGGATTAAGCGAGGCGAACGGATCCTGAAAAACCATCTGCAGATCGCGCCGCGCAGTCAGAATTTCGCCGGCCGTGGCTGAGGTCAGATTTTTCCCTTCAAGAATGACGGTGCCGGCGGTGGTGGGCACGAGTTGAAGAATCGTGCGGGCGAGCGTGGATTTTCCACACCCGGATTCACCGACGAGACCGAGCACTTCACCGCGCGCCACCGTGAGGGAGACACCATCGACCGCCTTGACCGTGCCGGTTCTTTTTCGAGTGAGAAAACCAGAGTCGACGGGGAAGTGCGTCTTGACGTCGTTGAGCCGGAGAATGGGAGAGGTCATTTTTTAACCACTAATCCACACTGATTGGGCACTAATTGAAAACCAGGCCAGGAGATTGCCTGCAAGCGGGCTCCGACAAGGATAGGAGGCAGGATTAGTGTCCACTTCAGTGCAGATTAGAGGTTTCAAAGTTCACCGGCTTGGACTCTCAGGCAGGCGGTGGCTTGGGTTGGATCGACGGGAAGGAGCCGGGGATCGGTGGCGCGGCAGAGATCAGTTGCGTATTCACAGCGCGGGACGAAGGCGCAGCCGGCGATGGGATTTGACAGGTCGGGCGGAAGGCCGGGAATCGTGTAAAGTTCGCGCCCCTTCGGTTGCAGCGAGGGAATCGAACGTTGCAGTGCCCGCGTGTAGGGATGACGCGGCGAATGGAACAGCGTGCGCGTGTCGGCGGTTTCGACGATGCGTCCGGCGTACATGACCTGGACTCGGTCGCACAGGCCCGAGACTACTCCCAGGTCATGGGTGACAAAGATGACGGCCATGCCGAGTTCACTTTGAAGATTCTTAATCAGTTCGAGAATCTGTGCCTGCACGGTGACGTCGAGCGCGGTGGTGGGCTCGTCGGCGATCAGGATTTCGGGTCGGGTGATCAGGGCCATGGCAATCATGACGCGCTGGCGCATGCCGCCGGAAAACTCGTGCGGATACGAATGGAGGCGATTGGCGGCATCGTTGATGCCGACCGCTTCCAGCATGGCGAGGCCGCGGGCGAGGGCGTCGGCCTTGGAGATTTTTTGGTGGATGAGGAGCGGCTCGATCAACTGCTCGGAGATCCGCAGGTAGGGATTAAGCGAGGTCATCGGATCCTGGAAGATCATCGCGATGCGTTTGCCGCGGATGGCGCGGAGTTGGGCCGCCGGGCAATGTAGCAGATCGATGCCGTCGAACATCGCCCGGCCGCTTTCGATCCGCCCCGGAGGTTGCGGTACCAGACCCATCAGGGAGTAGCACGTGACCGATTTGCCCGAGCCGGATTCACCGACAAGGCCGAGCGTCTCACCCTTTTCGAGGGAGAAGCTGACGCCGTCAACCGCCCGGTACACGCCGCTGCGGGTGTGGAAGGAAGTACGGAGATCGGTGACTTCGAGCAAAGGCATGGCGTTTAGCCGAGGCTGGAAGCGAGCGGGCGAGCGGCAACGTAAAATTGCCGGCCTATTCAAGTCGATTAACGGGCGGGTAGTTCTCTCCACGCGGTCACCACTGCCTCGGGAGCAATGGCAGTCATTGGTGCGGACGGGTTGTTGCCCGCCGGCACTACGAGGCGGACGGTCGCCGAAGTCGGAGTTGGTGCGTAGAGGGCGGGATCGATCCGGGCAAACATTACCACCAGTGGGCAACCCATCGCGGCTGCGCTGTGGGCGGGACCGGTATCCACGCTGATCATACTGTGGGCTATGCCTTGAAGGGCGAGCAGGCGTGGAATTGGCAGATCCTCACAGGCCACCATGACCCCCTCGCAGGCGCTTTGCTGCTGGATGGCCAAGGCGAGATCTTGCTCTGCCGGGGAGCCGCAAATCAGCACGCGGCTCTCAGGTAGGAATTGGCGTACGGAACGGATAACCTGGGCCCAAGCGGTCTCGGGCCAGTATTTGATATTGGTGGCCCGCTGCCGGCGACCGCGCCGCATGGTTTTTTTATTGCCCGGTTGAAGGAGTACCAACGGCCCTCCAGCGCCTCCCCGACGGGCCAGCCATTCATCGCAATCACGACGGTCGGCCTCAGTAACGGTCGGTCGGGCATCAGGTGGCACCGACAGGGAACCACCGCCGGGTGGGGGCGCACCGCGCAGGGCGGGAGGCGTCTGCGCGGCGAGGCGCAGAGCGTGCTGCATGATGTTTTCGCCGGAGTGCCGGGGCAGATCGCGGATTGAACAGATCCACTCCGGACGCACATTGCCCCGTTGTAGCAACCAATGGGATTTCTCGTCAGATTCGAAAACGTAGACTGGGCCTTCCGGCCTGTTGCGTAACCATGCGACCAGGTGCTGCTGGCTGCGGTTGAGGAAATAAGGCATCCGCCGGCTGGTGATGAGGTTTAGTCGGCCGGCTGCGGGCACCCGTTCCATTAAAGGCGCCGTCCAGCTTCCCGAAGACACCAGATCACAGGGTTGTCTGTAACGATGATGCAGCGCCTTAAGCATGGGAATCAGAAGCACCATGTCCCCCATGGCTCCGAAACGAATAACCAAAGGGGTGAGAGTCGTCATCAGGTAGTCACTGGCTAGACGCGCAATCCTGCTTTCGGTTGCATCGTAGTCAGCAAAAATGCTACGTGCCCGTGCGAAAAGAGGTCGCAACTGACTCGGCGCTCGTAACGTGTTTATTTTGCAATAGCCGCTAAGTAAGGGTCGGCGGCTTGCTGCACTTCAGTGACCGTGATTCGCAAAAGCGGGCGCTCGCCCGAGAGATCGTCGGGGCGAACGATGCGGTGTTTCGTATCCCACGGGTGCCAGCGCCAGGGTTCCAGCGGGCCGAAGAGTGCGACGACGGGCACATGAAACGAGGCCGCGAGATGGAGCAGGCCGGTGTCGATGCCGAGGGCGAGATCCATGCGGCGAAAGAGGGAGTTTGATTCGCGCAAGGACAGCTGCTTGCTCCAGTCGATCCAGTCGCGGGCGAGCGGCACAGGGAGGGCGGCGCGGATTTCGTCGTAGTAGCCGGCGTTGCCCGGTGAATCGCAGAGGTGGATTTCACAACCGCGCTCGTTGACGAGCCAGGCGATCAATTGCGCGAAACGCTCGGGGGCCCAATCCTTTAAGGGGAAAACGGATTTGGCGCAGATAAAAACGCGTGGGCGATGGCCCGGAGGGAGCGCGTGGTCGACGCGTTGATCAGCAGCGGGGTCGCTCCAGTTTTCGTTGCGGGTGTCGGTGACGGGAATCCCGTCGGCGCGGAGCACGTCCAGGAAGCACTCCACCTCGTGTTTCTTCGCATAGGGGGCGCTGCGTTGGAGGAGCCAGCGGCGTCCTTCGGTCGAGAAACCCACGCGGTGCGGAATGCCCGCGAGCCAGGGCAGGATGGCGCTGGAGAAGGAGCGGCGGAGAATGTAGCAGCGGTCGTATTTCCGCGCCCGGAGAAATTTCACCGCGCCGACGAGGCTGGTCGGGAATTTTGCGGTGCGTTTCTTTTCCCCTTTCAGACGGGGCGCGTAGAATAGGAGTTCGTCCTTGTACGGGCAAAGCGCGAGGGTGTCGCCGGACAATGGTTCCGCGAGGACATCGATTTTTGCGTGGGGGAAAGCCTCGCGCAAATTTCTCAGAAAGGGGATCGCGAGCACGGTGTCGCCGATGAAGCGGTAGCGGATCACCAAAATGCGCAAGGGGCGCGGGTCGGGATAAGGCATGGGGCGGAAGTAGCGACTAGTGAGTAGCGAGTAGGGAGAAGTCGGACCTGGAAGGGGTTTGGATCATGATGCTCGCTGCTCACTACTCACTACTCGACGCTCCCTCAATACACCTCGGGATAGCCCGGGCCGCGGGCTTTGAAACGTTTGTGGACCCAGAGATATTGTTCGGGCGCGAGGCGGATGTTCTGCTCGATGAGTTGATTGATGCGGACGGCGTCGGCGGCAGCATTGGTGGTGGGGAAATTTTCCAAGGCCGGCAGGATGGTGAGCGTGTAGGTGTGGTCGGCTTCGCGTTTGGCGAAGTAGGGCACCACCGGCGCGTCGGTCATTTCAGCGATCTTGCTCGTGGCGGTGTTGGTAATGGCAGGCACGCCGAAGAAAGGCAAAGTCTCGGAGGCCTTGGTGCGTTTGCCCTGATCAGGCGCATACCAGATGGTGTGGCCGGCCCGAAGCGCACGCACAAGGCCGCGAAGGTCGTCGAAATGCACGGCGATGGACATGCCAAACTCGCGACGGCTGCGCATGAGGTGCGCGATCACCGGATTGTTTGGATCGCGATAGAGGCAACCGATGCGGACGGCGTCCACCATGAACCGGCCGCAGATTTCCAAGGTGGTGAAATGGCCGGTAAGCAGCAGGGCTCCGTGGCCCCGGGCGACGGCCGCGTGCAAGTGCTCCAAGCCCACGATGCGGTGGGGCGGGAGATTCTCGGGCTCGTTCCACCAGCCGGCCACGACCTCAAACAAACCGATCGCAAGCGAGTGATAGTGCGCGCGGGCCAGTGCGTGAATTTCGCGTGGCGATTTTTCGGGAAAGCACAGCCGCAGGTTGACGAAGACGACATGGCGACGGATGCGGACGACCTGGAAGGTGAACCAGCCGAGGCCGCGTGCGAGCAGCCGTTTTTCCGGCCACGGGAGTTTGTTCGCGAGCCAAAAGCCGGCGATGACCAGCCACATTAGCCAGTGTTGCGGCAGCCAGAGTCGGGATTGCTCGCTGCTCCGGCTCATGCGTGGCCGGTCGGGGGCGCGTTACGGTAAAGCTGCGGGTTGAGCGCCGGATCGTTGTACATCTTGAACTGATAGTAGATGGAAAAAGTTCTCCGCTTTGCGACGACATCGGCGAGCAGGTCGGCGAGACAGCCGGCGAGATCGCCACGCTGGCGGCGGATACGCGCAAGTTTTTCGCCGCACTTTTCCCGATGCGCGGCGCTCACCTCCGCGCGAAGAGTCTCCTCGTGCATGTGGAATTCCTTGAGGGCGAGAATGGACAGGCGGTCGATCATCATGCCCGGCGTCTCGGAATTGCGCGGGCAGCCGGTTTCAGGAGGGGCAAGCGCGGCCACGATCACCTTGTCCATTTCCTCCACGAAATTGTTTCGCTCCTGGTTGAAACGGTCGATGTTGCGCTTGGCGTGATAGACGACCTCGAAGCCGAGGTCTTCGCGACGGGCGACATCCTCCTCGTGCCAGAGCGAAAAATTGCGCAGGTGGTTTTCCTCGAGCAGACGGAAGAAGCCTTCCCCGGCGGCGGCGGGTGGAGTCTGGTGCCAGCGGGCGGTGAGGTCGGTCTGGCGGGCGGCGATTTCCGGGGCGTCAAATTTCATGGGTGGCGGGGGAATGGAGTTGAAGAAAAGCGGGCCGGACACAAGCCTGAGCATTCTTTGCATGAAATCGCTGCTCGTGATCAAACCGTCTTCGCTGGGCGACATCGTACATGCGTTGCAGGTCGTGCAGACTTTCGCGCGGGACCGGCCGGAGTGCCGGATCAGCTGGGTGGTGCGGGAGCGGTTTGCGGGTTTGGTGCAGGCGGCGCCTTTTGTGCACGAGGTGATTATTTTCCGGCGGCGGGACGGCTGGCGGGCGTTTTTGCGGCTGCTGCGCGAACTGCAGCGACTGCGTTTTGACTGCGTCTGGGACATGCAGGGGCTCTTACGCTCCAGTCTGATGACGGCGGCGGCGCGGGCGCCAGAAAAATGGGGCCGGCCGGACGCTCGCGAAGGCGCGGGACTGTTCTACAACCGGCGGGTGGCCCGGCAGTCCGGGCCCGGCCCGCATCATGCGCTGGAAATACTGCAACCATTTTTGTCCTCGGCGGGCGTGGTGCCGCGGCTGGATTTTCCGCTGGCGTTGCAAGCCGGCCCGGCCTTTCCGTGGCAGGATTTTTTTGCGGACGATCCACGCCGGACTTTTGTGATTTTCACGGACAGCCGGGGGGCCGGGAAGGAATGGCCGCGTTTCAACGAGCTGACGCAGTTGATATTTCAAACCATCCCGGAAAGTCGCGTCGCATGGTGCGCGGGCCAGCCGACCGAACCTGACGGTGCGGTGCCAGCCGACCGATTCTTGAATCTGACCGGGTGCCCCTTGGACCAAATGATCGCCTTGGTACGGCAGCCCGCGACTTTTATCGGCAACGACAGCGGGCCGATGCATCTGTCGGCGGCGTCGGGCAACCGGGTCCTGGCGATTTTTGGGCCGACTTCCCCCCTCCGTTTCGGCCCATTTCCGCTCTCGGCGGTCAAACACCGTGCGGTGGAGGCCCCCGATGGACGGCTGGACCGGCTGGAACCGGCCACGGTATTGGCCGCGTTGGAAGAATTGCGGCTCCGTCCACTTTGAGGCGGTTGCAAAATCGGGGTTAAATTCCAGAAAAAATCCGCAGAATGCCCGATTCCGATTTGCGTTTATTTGCCTGCCACCAACTTTAGGAACGTCGCGCAAAAAGCGCGGTCCGATTTCACTGTCATGCCGGAAATGCTCATCATCAAGCCTTCAGCGCTCCGTGATATTGTTCACGGGCTGCAGGTCGCCGCGTCGATCAAGGCGCAGCGACCCGAATGGCGCATTTCCTGGATTGTGCGGGATATTTTTGCGCCGCTGGTGCGTTCATGTTCGGCGGTGGATCAAGTTTATGTGTTTCGCCGGAATGGCGGAGTGAAGGGATTTCTCAGTCTGATGCGCGAGGTGCGACGCCAGGAATTTGATCTGGTTCTCGACTTGCAGGGCTTGTTTCGCACCGGCCTGATGGCCAAATGGAGTCGCGCGAAACGCAAGGCCGGCCGCAGTGATGCGCGTGAGGGAGCGGGCATGTTTTATTCGGAGAAAGTGCCTTTGCCAGCCGGTGGCGGGCGCAGCCATGTATTGGAAATCCTGCTGCAATTCTGCCTCACGGTCGGAGCCGAACCCCGCCTGTCGGGACCGCTCCAGTTTCGCGAATTGGAACGTCTTAACCTGAGCTTCATGGAGCCGCGCAAGGGCGTGCGGCCTGTGTTGATTTTTCCCGACAGCGGACAGAGCACGAAAAAATGGAGCGGCTACGCGCAGCTGACGGCGCAGTTGATCCGCGAGGCCGGTCGCAAGGTGGTGTGGGCGGGGAATAATTACCTGCCGTGCCGCGAATCATTTCCAGACGGCTCCTTCCTCAATCTCACGGGCAATACCAGTCTGACGTCGCTGCCGGCCTTGCTCGCCAAGGCGGACTGGGTGATTTCCAACGACAGCGGGCCGATGCATCTTTCCGCGGCCATGGGCTTGAAGACCATTGGATTGTTCGGCCCGACCGATCCGCAGCAATACGGACCTTACCCGCTCAAGAGCCCGACGAACTATGTGATTCAGGCGCCGGTGGGTGATCTGCGCCTGCTCTCGGTCAAGGAAGTCTTTAATCTCTTCAACCGCATCGAGGGTACTTCGGTCATCCGGGGACAGACCCGGGCGCCGATGAGTCTGGCTTGATCGAGCGGTGGTGGGTCTTGAGCAGGGGATTGTCCCGATAATTTAGCCTGTTCAAGGCGAGCGATTCGGCTTCAACTCCCATTTCCATGCTTGATCCCAAACTCCTCCGTGAATCACCCGAGATCGTCCGCGCGGCCATCGCGCGGAAACATCTCGATGTCGATCTCGACGCCGTGCTCGTACTTGATGCGTCATGGCGTGCGCTCCTGGCCGAGGTGGAGGGGCTGAGATCCAGGCAGAAAGCGGCTAACCATGAGATGGCGGCGGCGAACAAAGGATCGTCCGAATTTCTGGCCAAGGTGCAGGAAATGAAAGCCGTTTCCCAAGAGATCAAAACCAAGGAGGAAAATCTTAATTTCACGCAGGAAAAATGGCACGCCGCCATGCTCGCTTTGCCCAACATCCCACACGCCAGTGTGCCGGACGGGCGCACGCCCGAGGAAAACCAGGTTTACGCCACCAACGGTGCGATCGAGTCGGCTTCGCCGCATGCGCAGGCTCACTGGGAAATTCCCGGATTTTCCAACCTGGTTGATTTTGCGCGCGGCGCGAAGGTGACCGGCGCGGGTTTTCCGTTTTTGATCGGGGATGGCGCCAAGCTTTCGCGCGCGTTGCTCCAGTTTTTTTTGGATGAGGACGTGGAGGCCGGTTACACGGAGGTCAGTCCGCCAATTTTCGTCAATGCGGCCAGTGCGACCGCCACCGGCCAGCTGCCCGATAAGGAAGGGCAGATGTATGAGACCGCGGATAAATTGTACGCCGTGCCCACGGCGGAAGTCCCGCTGACGAATTTCTTCCGCGATGAAATCCTCGAGGAGGATTTGCTCCCGGTCTGCCGTTGCGCCTACACGCCCTGCTTCCGCCGCGAGGCCGGGAGTTACGGTAAGGAGGTGCGCGGGCTCAATCGCGTGCATCAGTTCGACAAGGTCGAACTGCTCAAGTGGGTGCATCCATCGTCGAGCTATGATGAGCTGGAGAAACTCCGGAACGACGCCGAGCGTCTGCTGCAGAAGCTCGAGCTGCCTTACCGTGTGCTGTTGATGTGCGGCGGCGATCTGGGCTTTTCCCAATCGAAGAAATACGATCTCGAAGTCTGGGCGGCCGGGCAGAAACGCTGGCTGGAAGTATCCAGCTGTTCCAATTTCGAATCGTTCCAAGCCCGGCGTGCGCAGATCCGCTTCCGGGCCAAGTCCACCGGCAAACCCGAACTCGTGCATACGTTGAACGGTTCCGGCCTGGCGGTGCCCCGCGTGCTTGCCGCTCTGCTCGAAAACAACCTGCAGGCGGATGGACGGGTAAAGATTCCCGCCGCACTGGTGCCGTATTTCGGCAAAGAGTTTCTGAGTTTCAAGTGATCGCTTTTGTCCGAGCCTGCTGCCCAGCGATCTGAATTCTCCCTCACCTCGCAACAGGCTCCGACAAAAAATGGCTCGCAGTAAAAAGACAAAATCCGACTGGCCGGCCAAGGCCGCGCGGGTCGGTGAGCTCATTGCGCAGGCCCAACTGCATCCCGCCGTGCTCGCCTGGTCGGATCGCCGTCGCAAAAGCGAGGTATGGTGCGTGGCCTTGTCCGGCGGATCGGATTCCGTGGCTTTACTATTATTGCTGTGGGCGCACTGGCCGGCGCGGCGCGAGCGTCTGGTGGCACTGCATTTCAACCACCGGTTGCGGGGGCGGGCTTCGATTGCGGACGAAAAATTCTGTCGGAAATTGTGTGCCGCTTTGAAAATTCGGCTGCGGGTGGGGCGTTGGAAGACTGTCGCGCGGAAAGCCTCGGTGGCGGTGAGTGAGGCGGACGCGCGTGCCGCCCGGCACTCATTTTTTGCCGCGGAAATGAAAAAACTTGGGAGCCACGCGCTGTGGCTGGCGCACCAGCAGGACGATATTGCTGAAACGATGCTGATGCGCCTCGCCCGGGGCAGCGGTCTCGGTGGATTGGCGGCACCACGGCCGGTTCATGCTTTGAGCGATCGGCGGATTCATTTGCGGCCTTTGCTGACGTTGAAAAAGGCCGGGTTGCTGGCCGCTTTGCGCCAGGCGGGAGCGGAGTGGCGCGAAGATGCATCGAATGCGGAGGGGCTTTATTTCCGCAATCGAATCCGCGGCAAGGTTCTGCCCGCGTGGGCCGAGGCCGCCGGGAGGGACGCGCTTTCAGGTGCGGCGCGGTCGCGCGAACTGTTGGAGGAAGATGACGAGGCGCTTGAAGCGTGGGCCGAAAAACTGGCCGGATGGGGGCGCGACCGGCAGTTGAATCTCCAGGCTCTGGCTGGTTTGCCGCGAGCGGTGAACCGGCGGGTATTGCACCGCTGGCTGCTCGCGGTGCGGCCCGAGACCGACCTTTCGCGGCAAGGTTTCGATCTGCTTCTCGCCGCCGTTGAGCGGGGAAAAGCCACACGATTCAGTCTGGGTCGGAAGGCTTTTGCGATCATCAGCCGCGGTCATTTATCACTCAAAAGAGGGTAGTCGCGTTCCGATTTTTGTGCTTATTTAGAACGACCGGGGCGTTTGACATATGAAATGTACGCTCCACGTTACTCTTATAACACTTAGTCCATCACTCTATCCCCCATGGCCGACAACGAAGATAATAAAAAACGCCGTCCTTTAAAAAGCCTGCCGCCCGAGAGCTTTCAGCCCAAGGTGATGCTGATCTGGCTGGCGATCATCGCATCGGTGGTGGCGTTATTCTATTTTAATCCCGGCAAGACGGCGGCTCCGGCACGTTTGAAAATCCAGCAGGTCGTCGAACTGGCCGAGCAAGGCCAGGTGATCGACGGAGCGATCAGGTCTGATGGTACGGGTGGCAAGGACTGGTATGAGCTGACGGGGGAAATCAAGCAGTCTTCCCTCACAAGCGAGAGTGGTCCGACCAAATATTTTATCGCTTCCGGCCGGTTGACCGATGCGAGCGTGGAACGCCTGCAGAAGAGCCAGGTGTTTGTGGAAAAACCGGCGACGACGGCAATGACGCAGTTGTTGTTCAACGTGCTGCCATTTGTGATTGTCATCGGGTTGTTGTATTTTCTGTTTGTCCGCCAGCTGCGCCAGGCTGGAAAGGGCGCGCTCAGTTTCGGCAAGAGCCGCGCCAAGCTGCTGACGCGGGACAAGGATCGCCTCACGTTTGCCGATGTCGCGGGCTGTGACGAGGCCAAGGAGGAAGTAAGCGAAGTGGTGGACTTCCTCAAGGATCCGAAAAAATTCCAGAAGATCGGCGGACGGATTCCAAAGGGCATTTTAATGGTCGGTCCTCCCGGTACCGGCAAAACCCTCCTCGCGAAAGCCATCGCGGGCGAGGCGGACGTACCGTTTTTTTCCATCAGCGGTTCTGATTTTGTGGAAATGTTTGTCGGCGTCGGTGCGAGCCGCGTGCGCGATATGTTTGAACAAGGCCGGAAGAACGCGCCCTGCCTGATCTTTATTGATGAAATCGACGCGGTGGGCCGTCAGCGTGGCGCAGGCTTGGGCGGCGGCAACGACGAGCGCGAGCAGACGCTTAACTCACTCCTCGTGGAAATGGACGGCTTCGATACGCAGGAAGGCGTCATCATCATCGCGGCGACCAACCGCCCCGACGTGCTTGACAGCGCGTTACTGCGGCCCGGCCGGTTTGACCGCCAGGTATACATCGACCTGCCCGACATCATCGGTCGCGAACAAATTCTCCGGGTTCATGCGCGCAAGATTACCCTTTCCGATGACGTGAACCTGGGTGTCATCGCCCGCGGCACACCTGGTTTGTCCGGCGCGGAGCTGGCCAATCTTTTGAACGAGTCGGCCCTGCTGGCCGCCCGTCGCGGCAAAAAGAAAGTCGAGATGCAGGATATCGACGATGCCCGCGATAAGGTGTTGTGGGGCCGCGAGCGGCGCCGCGTCATGGATGATTCCGAGAAGCGTCTGGTGGCCTGGCATGAGGCCGGCCACGCGATTGTGCAGGCCATTTTGGATGACGGCACCATGCCGGTTCACAAGGTCACGATCATTCCCCGTGGGCAGAGTCTGGGCAGCACGACCTATCTGCCGACCAAGGATATTCTGACGCAGCCGAGAAAGAAACTGCTTAATCAGGTCGCGATGGCGATGGGCGGACGGATTGCCGAAGAGTTGGTGACGGGTGATTTCAGCAATGGCGCCTACGGTGATCTAAAGCAGGCCACCCGGATTGCCCGGGCGATGGTTTGCGACTACGGCATGAGCGACCTTGGTCCTGTGGCCATGGGAGAAAATCAGGACACGGTCTTTTTAGGCCGGGACATTACACGTTCGCAGCACATCAGCGAGGAGACCGCCCGCAAAGTGGATGCGGCGATTTCCGACATTCTCCACAGCCAGTACAACCGGGCCCAAGGCATCATCACGGAGCATCGCGTGGCCTTGGACAAGATTGGGGCCGCGTTGATTGAGCACGAGACCATCGAGGGCAGGCATGTGTTGGAAATTTTGAAGTTCGGTGAATTGCAGTCCCCCATTGTCAATGTGAAGCCGCCCAAATTGCCGGTTGCCGATGCGCCCAAGACTGCGGACAAGGCCGTGGCCAAGGAATCACCCGGTGCTCCCGGCGCGGCGGCGCCCAGTCCGGCCTGAGCCGTAAAATATCTCTTCAATTCCAAGCCGGGCGTTCTGCCCGGCTTTTTTTACGAAGATCAGACTTGGATTGAGCTTGGGCGCGGCCAAAGCTTCAGGGAACTCTCTATTATGAACATTTGCTGCATTGGAGCTGGTTATGTGGGTGGGCCAACCATGGCCATGATTGCGCTGAAGTGTCCCGACATTCAGGTGAATGTGGTCGACATGAACGCGACGCGTATCGCCGCTTGGAACAGCGGGACGCTCCCCATCTACGAGCCCGGTCTGGAGGAAGTTGTCCGGGAGGCCCGGGGTAGAAACCTGTTTTTCTCCACCAATGTGGCGGAAGGAATAAAAAAGGCGGACATCATCTTTGTCAGTGTCAACACGCCGACCAAGACCTACGGCGTGGGTGCAGGTCGCGCAGCCGACCTCCGGTTTATTGAATCGGTTGCCCGTTCGATTGCGGAGCACGCGGACCGCGGCAAAATCATTGTGGAAAAGTCCACGATTCCCGTGAAGACAGCCGACACCATCACCGCGATTCTGGCCGCCAACACCCGCGGGCTGAAATTTCAGGTGCTGTCGAATCCGGAATTCCTCGCCGAAGGCACCGCCGTCAAGGATTTGATGAATCCTGATCGCGTTCTGATCGGTGGCGAACGCACGCCCGACGGCGACCAGGCCGTGGAAACCCTGGCCGGAGTTTACGCCCGTTGGATATCGCGCGACCGGATTATCACCACCAACCTGTGGTCTTCGGAACTTTCCAAACTGGTGGCCAACGCCTTCCTCGCGCAGCGCATTTCATCGATTAATTCCATCTCGGCGCTGTGTGAGGCGACCGGCGCGGATGTGGACGAAGTGGCCAATGCGATCGGCAGAGACAGCCGAATTGGTCCGAAATTCCTCAAGGCCTCGGTGGGCTTTGGCGGGTCCTGCTTTCAGAAGGACATCCTCAATCTCACCTACCTCTGCGAAAGCTTTGGTCTGCCGGAGGTGGCGGCTTACTGGACCAGCGTGGTGTCGATGAACGACTGGCAGAAACACCGTTTCGCCAACCGCATCGTGAAGGAGCTTTTCAATACGGTGGCGGACAAGAAAATCGCGGTCCTCGGCTTTGCGTTCAAGAAGGACACCAATGACACGCGTGAATCGGCGGCGATCAATGTTTGCCGCGATTTGCTGTCCGAGCACGCCAAGGTCAGCGTGTACGATCCCAAGGTGCCGGCGGACGAGATTCGCACGGATGTTCTCGGCAAAGGGGTGGAGAATGCGCGACTCACGATTGCGAAGGACGCCTATGAAGCCACGGCGGGCGCACACGCCATCGCCATCGTGACCGAGTGGGACGAGTTTAAGACCCTCGATTACGTCCGGATCTACGCAGGGATGCCGAAGCCGGCCTTTTTATTTGACGGCCGGAATGTGGTCGACCTCGCCGCGCTGAGAAAGATCGGCTTCCATGCCTCGGGCATTGGCAAGCCGGTGTGACGGCTGCAGCGGAGAAAGACCACGGCGAGGTCGCCGTGGCTCCAGCAGGAAATTGCTGGAGCGCGGGCGCCCTCGCCCACGAGATGGCAGTCAGTGAAACAGCGCCCCACCAAAGGCGGGGGGCTTGCCCCGAAAATATTCATTCCATCCGAGGAAATTGAAATCCGGTTCAAATCCCCAGCGGTGTCCGGTAAAGTCGGGGGACTCGTTTGGTGACCGAGCACAGGGTTTCCCAGGAAATCGAATCGGACCAGGCGCTGAATTCGGTGATCGTGATTTCGCCAGCGCCTTGTTTGCCCACGAGTACGACATTGTCGCCGCAATTCACCTTTTCCGTCACGTCGGTGATATCGATGATTGTTTGGTCCATGGTGACCCGTCCCAGCACGGGACAACGCTGTCCGTGAATCAGCACCTGGGCGCGATTGCTGCCGGCGCGGGCCATCCCGTCGCCGTAGCCGGCGGTTAAAATCGCCACGGTTGAATCGCGCCGCAGCAGGTGCGTTCGCCCATAGCTGATGCCGGTGCCGGCCGGCAGGTGTTTCACCAAGCCGATGCGTGTGTGAAAACTGAAAACCGGTTCGGTCTGCACGCGCGCGAGGAGTGAGTGCGGGTGGGGCAGGATACCGAATTGGAGCAAGCCAACGCGCACGGCGTTGAACACGCTTTTTCCCGGTGTTGTCTCGAGTCCGGCACTGTTATCCGCGTGGATGAACAGGCCTTCGGGCTTGAATCCAGCAAAACTCGCCAGCGTGCTGAGGAAAATCCGCCGTTGTTCCTCCGTGAAAACAGGGTCTTCGTCCGCGCTCGAAAAATGGGTGAACACGCCAGCGAGCCGGACTCCCATGGCCGCCTGAATCTGCGCATACAATTCCGCGGCTTGCGTGTGCCACACGCCGAGCCGGCCCATGCCGGTGTCGATTTTCAAATGCACCGCGATGGGCTTGCCGGCGTTCCGGCCGACCGTATCGAAACGCTGCAATTCCTCGACTGATGACACGGTCGCGGCCAGCTCGTAGTCGGCGAGATAGCGGGCTTCCTCGGGCAGCACTGGACTGAGGAGCAACACGGGCCAGTCGCTGCTCAATTCGCGCAGCGCCATGGCTTCGGCCACGCTGGCCACCGCGAAAAGATCGGCGCCGGCGTGCATCAACCGCGCCGCGACCTGCGGCAAGCCGTGGCCGTAGGCGTCGGCCTTCACCACGGCCACGTATTTGATCTGCGGTGGCAGCGAGGCGCGGATGAGCTTCAGGTTGCGTTCAAGCGCGGCGAGATCGATCTCGACCCAGCAGCGACGCGGAAGTTGTCCGGAGGAACTCATTTTTTATCCGCCGTCAGCAGCGAGTGAATTCGCGCCGGCGATTTTTTGTATTCGGGCGCTTCGTATTGAAACGCGTCGGGCGCTGCCACGGCGCGGAAAAAATCGCCGTCATTCAGCGCCGGAAATATTTTCGCGAGATCGTAGCTGCAAATACCGGCCGGGCGGGGCGACTGGGCCCACGCCCGGAAATGTTCGGGCGTCACGAGTTCCCCACCGGGCACTTCCGCTGCGGGCAGGCGGCACAAGGGAGCCATTCCGGGGCCCGTTCCGACAGATTGGTGATGCCAGGTTTCGCGTCGCGCATCGGCGATGACGGCAAAGTTGCGGTGCCCGTTTTTCGACCTTTCAAAATGTCCGGCGACCGCGAGACTTTGGTAGGCGTACGCGGGTCGTGGTTTGAGCACCTGCCAGGTGCGGATCGCCATCGCGACCGTGCGGGTGCCGAGCATGGACCCCGGGCCTTCGCAAAAAACGAAGGCTTCAATCGCATCCAGCGCGATTTGGGTTTCGTTGAGAATGGCTCTGACCCCCGTGAAGATTCCACGACCGGCTTCTTCGCTGGTGGTCTGCCAGACGGCGGCGTGGTCTGATCGCAATAAACCCACCTGCACCTGGGTGGAGGCAGCGTCAAAAACGAGCAAACAGTGGTGGCTGGTCAAAAGCTGTGAAAGCGAAGGCATTACGCGAAAGGCAGCTTGGGTTGGTCGGACGAAATGTCCATGTTGGTTTCGTCCTTTTGACACGGTGGAATCTGGCATTGACCGTGGGATGAAGCGTCACGTAGCTTGACCGATTCAACCGACTCATCACCTCTGCATTTATCGCCGTGAACGTTCAAATTACCGACATTAACGAGACCCGTAAAACGCTGACTGTTACCCTCGACAAGGGTGAAGTTGACACTGAATACCAGACTGTGTTGGGCGAAATCGCCAAGCAGGCCAGTCTCCCCGGTTTCCGGCCCGGCAAAGCGCCCGCCGCCATGGTGGCGAAACGTTATGGCAAGGAGCTGAAGGAAGAATTCAAGACGAAGGTGATCGGCAAAGCCTATCGCGATGGCTTGGAGCAGTCGAAGCTCGACGTAATCTCTTTGGTGGAAGTTGAGGAAGGCACCATCGAGTCCGGACTCTCCGCAGCCATCAAGCTCACCGTTGACGTGCGTCCGAACTTCACGCTGCCGGAGTACACGGGCATCGAGACTGAAATCCAGCCGGGCGAGGCGACCGAGACTGAGGTGGACGCGGCGATCGAGGCTCTCCGCGCTGAGCGCGCCGACTTTAATGTCGCTGACCGCGCCGCCGCCAAGGGCGACTATGTGCGTTTCAGCTATGCCGGTACACTCGACGGCAAACCACTGGCCGAAGTCGTCGGTGACAAAGCCATCTACGCGAGCGCACCGCAGACGTGGGAGGAAGTTGAGGGAGCCAATGAAGGTTTGCTTCCCGGCGTCTCCAAGCAGCTCGACGGCCTGAAAGCAGGCGACAAGAAGACGGTCGCCGTCGCTTTCCCCGCAGATTTTGCCGCTGTGCCCGCCTTGGCCGGCAAGTCGGCGGAATACGCCATCGAGGTTCAGGAAGTCCGCGAGCGCGTGCTTCCTCCGATGGACGAAGCTTTCTTCAAGGCCAATCAGGCCGATGACCTCGACGGTTTGAAGGGGCGGATCCGCACCAATCTCAAGATGCGCAAGGAGCAGGAGAACCGCTCGGCCCAGCGCCGCCAGATCACTGACGCTTTGGTCGCCAAGGCCAGTTTCCCTGTTCCTGACAGTTTGATCGCCTCGGAACGCGACGGGGTGCTTCGCCAGTTCATCGAGGAGAATATGCGCCGGGGCGTCCCGCAGGAGCAATTTGAGCAGAATAAAAAGCAGCTTTACGACAGCGCCTCCCAGGCAGCCGTCGCCCGCATCAAGGTTCAGCTGATCCTCGCGAAGATTGCCGAGGCCGAAAAAATCACGGTCAACGAAAAGGATTTCAACAACTGGCTCATGCGCGAAGCCATGCGGAATGGTCAGCGGCCCGACAAGCTGGCCAAGGATTTGAGCAAGGATCGCGACCAGGTCCGTGCCGTCCAACAGCAGATCATGTTCGACAAGGCCCTTGATTTTCTCGTGTCCAAGGCTACCGTTAAGACGGCGAAAGCCATTGCATGAGCTACTACGTACCAATTGTCCTCGAAAACACCGGCCGCGGCGAGCGGTCGATGGATATCTTCAGCCGTCTTTTAAAAGACCGCATCATCTTTATTGGCACCCCCATCGATGATGGCGTGGCCAATGTGGTGATTGCCCAGATGCTTTTCCTTCAGATGGAGGACCCCAAGAAGGACATCCAGCTCTACATCAACTCGCCTGGTGGCGTGGTGACGGCTGGCATGGCCATCTACGACACCATGAATTTCCTGCAGTGTGATTTTGTCACTTACTGTATTGGCATGGCGGCCAGCATGAGCACGGTGCTTCTGGCCGGCGGTACCAAGGGCAAGCGTTTCGCGCTCCCCAACAGCCGGGTTATGATCCACCAGCCTTCGGGCGGTGCCGGTGGCCAGGCGGCTGATATCGCCATCCAAGCGAGGGAAATTCTCCGTTGGCGTAAAACGCTCAATGATTCGATTTCCAAGCACACCGGCAAAACCGCCGAGCAGGTTGAAAAGGATTCTGATCGCGACTACTACATGAGCGCCGACGAGGCCAAGGCCTACGGCATCGTGGACCACGTCGTCGCCTCCACCCGCGACGCCAAACAGATTACGCAAAGCGCCGCTTGAGCCGATATTGAATTGATCATCCACTGCCGCTGATTTCCCCCCGCCACTCACGCCGACAATCGCTTATCCCACATGGCAAAATCCTCGCGCATGACCCTTTGCTCCTTCTGCGGTAAATCGCAGGCTGAAGTTCGCAAGATCATCGCGGGACCGGGTGTCTATATTTGCGATTCCTGTGTCAATGTCTGCAAGACGATCATTGATCGTGAGGTTAAGACTCCAGCCACCGCCGAAGGCGCCAAACCCGCCTTCCGCCTGATCAAGCCGGCTGATATCAAGAAGGTTCTCGATGATCACGTCATCGGCCAGGATCACGCCAAGAAGGTCCTCTCCGTGGCCGTTTATAACCACTACAAGCGGCTGAATTACGACTCCAATTCGATCCGGGACGCGGTGACGATGCCGACCGAGTTTAACGATGTGGAAGTCGAGAAGAGCAACATCCTGCTCGTGGGCCCCACTGGTTCCGGCAAGACTTTGCTGGCCCGCTCCCTCGCCCGGATTCTGGATGTGCCGTTCGCCATTTCCGACGCCACGACCCTCACCGAGGCCGGTTATGTCGGTGAAGACGTTGAGAACGTGGTCCTCCGTCTCCTGCAGTCCGCCAATTACGATGTGAAGAAGGCCGAGTGTGGCATCATCTACATCGACGAAATCGACAAGATCCGCCGGACCACGGAAAATGTTTCCATCACCCGCGACGTTTCCGGTGAAGGTGTCCAGCAGGCGCTGCTCAAAATCCTCGAAGGTACGACGTGCAACGTTCCTCCGCAGGGCGGCCGCAAGCACCCGAACCAGGAATACATCCAGGTCAACACCTCGAATATTCTCTTTATTTGCGGCGGCGCCTTCGTTGGCCTGGACGAGGTCATCAAGAAGCGCATGGGGCAGCGTTCACTCGGTTTTCACGTTAACTCCAAGGATCACGAGTTGAGCTCCGATGAGATGATGCGCGCAGTTGCGCCCGAGGATCTCATCCGCTTCGGCATGATTCCTGAATTTATCGGTCGTCTGCCGGTCGTTTCGGTTCTCGAACAGCTACAGGTCGCCGACCTCGAGAAAATCCTGCTCCGCACTAAGAATGCGATTGTGAAGCAGTACTCCAAGCTTTTCGCCATGGACGGGGTGCAACTGCGTTTCACGCGGGACGCCGTGGTGGCCATTGCGAAGAGGGCCATCGAGCTTAAGACCGGGGCCCGCGCCCTGCGGGCTATTCTGGAAAAGCTCATGCTCGAAGTCATGTATGACCTCCCTCAGCGCACCGACATCGTTGAGGTCATCATTGATCAGGCGGTGGTAGAAGGCCGCAAGAAGCCGCAGATGAAAAAGACGGCGAGCAACGCGTCTTCCGACAAGAACGCCGCCTGAATCGACAAATAATTTAAAGCAAAAGGCGCGACCATTCGGTCGCGCCTTTTTTCTGGGATGGTGCGGTGAGGGCTCTGCAGCGAATCAATCGAGCCAGGCCCATTACGATGTCTCACCAATTGAACGATTCGTTCTTGCCGACGGACTTCGCGAACGCGACGAAGAGTTTCACGCATTTTTCCACATCCTCGAGGTCCACGACTTCACTCGGGGTGTGCATGTAGCGGAGGGGAATGGACACCAATCCGCAGGCGACGCCGCCGCGCGCCATCTGAATCGCGCGGGCATCAGTGCCCGTCGGGCGCGGATCGGCATCGTATTGAATCGGGATCTTCGCCTTTTTTGCGCAGGCGACGAGGCGGTCGTAAACCTTGGGATTGATATTGGGGCCGCGGCAGAGAATCGGGCCGCCGCCGAGTTTGGTTTCGCCATGTTTGCGCGGATCACAGTCGGGATGGTCGGTGGCATGGCCGACGTCCACGATCAACGCGACATGCGGATCGACGGCAAAGGCGGACGTCTGCGCGCCGCGCACCCCGATCTCCTCCTGGGTGGTCGCCACGGAAACGATTTTTGCATGGAGTTTGGCCTTCTCCTTGGCGAGCCGGATGAGGGCCTCACCGACCACGTAGGCGCCGACCTTGTTGTCAAAAGCCCGGGCAGTGCCCACGCTGCCGTTGATCAATTCAAATTCGTGGTCATAGGTCGCAACATCACCAATCGCCACGCGTTGGAGCACCTCAGCCTTCGATTTGGCGGCGATGTCGATCCAGATCTCGTGGATTTCCGGCACCTTCTTGCGGTCGCTCTCTTCCATCAGGTGAATCGCCCGTTTGCCGGTCACGCCTTTGACCGGACCATTCGCAGTTTGAATGATGACGCGACGGCCGGAGATGATCGTCTTGTCGTGACCACCGATGGTGTCGAAGTAGATGAAGCCGTCTTTGTTGATGTAGGTGACGATAAGTCCCAGCTCATCCATGTGCCCGGAGAACATCACGGTGGGGCCGCCGGACTTGTGCAGGGTTGCCAGCCGGTTGCCGAGGGCGTCGTTGGCGTACAGATCGGCGTGCGGTTTGACGAAGTGATCGTAGACCGCCTGGGCTTGGGCTTCCGAGCCCGAGGGCGATTTGGCTTTAAGCAATTCGGTCAGGAAAACAGGAGCGGAATAATCGGGCATGGAATTATCTTCGGTTCAAACCGGGCGCCGGGCAAAGGGAAAATTTCTGGGTCTAGCTTGTCCGAAATAGACTGGCTTGGACCCCGATGGCGTGGCTGGCCGTGACGCTAAAATCGGTCGGCCCGGCCTGGGAATAGCGGACGGGAGGATTTCGATTGTCGTTAGGCGCAGGATGGGTGCCGCGGTTTCCTCGTGGAAACCTGCCTGTCCATCATACCCACTGCATCTTATGCGCTCAATTCTCTCCGCAATTGCCCGGGCGGTTCACTTGGGCTGCATCACCCTGCTGATGCCGGCCGCTTCGATCTCCGCCGTGGCCCAGTCTGTAGCGCCTGCTTATTTTTTTAGTCATTTCGCCGGTTCATTAGGTGGTCCGGGAAGTACGGACGGGATTGGATCAGCCGCGAGATTTTATGCTCCATCCAGCTCGGCGATGGACAGTACGGGCAATCTTTATATCGCCGATTCGGCGAACTATACGATTCGCAAGATCACGCCTGGTGGCGTCGTCACTACTTTTGCAGGTACCCCGGGTGTCTCTGCGAGTGTTGATGGAACGGGTACGTCCGCGCAATTTATTCTTCCGAAAGGCGTGGCGGTCGACCGGGCGGGCATTGTTTATGTATCGGACGAAAACACGATTCGCAAAATCACACCGGGGGGCGCCGTGACCACTTTCGCTGGAACTCCGCGCCAATTCGGAGGTGCCGATGGCACCGGAGCGGCTGCGCGATTCCGTGTTCCCGCCGGATTGGCGGTGGACAGCGCGGGGACAGTTTTTGTGGCGGATTACGGCAACAACGTGATCCGGAGAATCACGCCGGCCGGTGTGGTGACTACCCTGGCGGGTACCGCTCCTGATTCGCCCGGTTATTCTCCCGGGAGTTATGGCTCCGGTTTAAGTACAGACGGTACGGGGCCTGCCTCGCGGTTTAATATTCCGGGTGGCGTCGCGGTGGATAATCAAGGCAATGTTTTCGTGGCGGATTCCGGTAATAACAAGATTCGCAAGATTACTTCGGCGGGGGTTGTCAGCACGCTGGCGGGGAACGGTAATGGTAGCGCGGATGGCACCGGCATCGCGGCCCACTTCGATTTTCCCTCCGGCATCGCCGTGGACAGCGCGGGCAATAGCTATGTCGCGGATTCGGCTAATTTTACTATTCGCAAGATCACCCCGGCGGGATTGGTGACTACGCTAGCCGGCACAGCACGCATTTTGGGCAGCGCGAACGGCACGGGTGCAAACGCGCAATTCAATTTCCCCACCGCCCTTGCGGTCGACAGTGCAGGCGAAATTCTCGTGGCGGATTCGCTCAACCACGCGCTTCGGAAAATCGCGCCGGGTAATATCGTTACCACTTTCGCTGGCGACCGACGACCTGGCGCCGGCGATTGCGCGACTGCGCGCCGTGGTTCAGTCATCCGCCGCCACTCCGAACGAACGGAAGGCGCAATTGGAGGTGACGGAAATATTGCTGC